>JAFGWS010000184.1 GCA_016937035.1 Pontiellaceae bacterium | reverse complement strand
TTCCTCCCAAAAATCCTTCAGCGCGATATCGATCGGCTCCGGATTAAAATCGAGCTGAAACAAAAACTGCATAATCCACTCGCGCGTTTCGCGCCGTCCGTTTAGTTTTTTCTTCTGCATAATACCTCAATAAATCTAACGCACTGTCTCAACTCCATACAGATCGAAAACAGCATCGTATGTAACCACAGGAATCCGCCGACGCAACGCCTCGGCAATAATTATTCGATCAAACGGATCCCCGTGAATATCATCTAAACAAGCTGACTCAAAAAACAGTTTCCCGGATATCGGAATCTCGGTTAAATCATATTCCTTAACAGCAGTATCCCAGAGCGCCGACGCCGTATTAAATGGGAGAAGCTCAATGTTCCCCTTTTTGTGTTTAATCGCAATTTCAAAAAGCGAACATGACAATACATAAACATGATCCGCTTTCTCCAACGAAGCCAATACAGACTGACTCAGCGGTCGCTCCGCCAAACCCGTCAGGGAAAGAAAACCGCAGGTGTCTAGTATCAGCTCCATCCCGGCAAATCCTCAGTCGAAAGCGGTGCCACCGCAGCAGACGCCGAAACGATCGGCGTCACACTAGCTAACGGGGTTGTTTTTCGGTTACGCTTTGTATGCGGAACCAGATCAAACCAAGGCTCGCCGTTTTTACAGACTACGACAGTTTCCCCATTATGGGCCATATCGCCGAATTTGCTCAGCTTCGCCTTAACCTCTCGAACTGCAACCTTCATCCAAATCCTCCATATGCCTCTTTAACGCCATAAGTATGTAGTCACCGTGGTCACATGTCAAGTTTGATTACAACTGCTTATAAACACGTGCGGTTTCGATCGCGGCTTCCGCTGCATACCACCCCCGGGTATTTTCACCGCCGAGGCATCGTGCCTCCGCCTGCACCCAGGTGCGCACACCCACAATCTCATTGATCACCGGCACCTGATGCCGACACGCAATATCAAGCACACTTTGGCCCGTGGTGTCGATAATCATCTGAGCATGCTGTGTTTCACCTTCCACAACCACGCCCAGTACAATCAATGCGTCATAGCGACCGCTCGCCGCCATCTTTTCGGCCACCACCGGAATTTCATATGCGCCCGGCACCCGCACCAGATCAATGGTCTCCGGCTTTGCGCCGTATTTAACCAGACACTGATATGCGCTGGTCGCCAGCGCATTCGTCAGCTCATCATTAAAACGCGCAACCACCATACCAAAGCGCATTCCGGAGGCATCCAACGTACCGACTACCTGACGCGCACCGATACCGCCGATCAGCTCAATCGCTCTTCCAATTCTTTTTCCCATATCTCACTCCGTTCGTGATGAATGACGAGTAAAACGTGATTTATAAAAAAAAAAGTCCACCAGCCACCCATTAATCTAAATTCACACTTCACGCCTCAATCGTCACGTTTCACGCCTCCTAAAGCATATGCCCCATTCGATCGCGCTTGGTGGCCAGATAAAAATCATTGTGCTTGCCGGGTTTAAAAACCAGCGGAATGCGCTTTTCCACCTTAATTCCGTATTTATCCAGCCCCCTGATTTTTTCCGGATTATTCGTGAGCAGATTGATTTTCTTCATTCCAAGATCATCCAAAATCTGGGCACCGATCCCGTAATCGCGCAGGTCTGCGTCAAATCCGAGGTGTTCGTTGGCCTCAACCGTATCCATCCCCTGCTCCTGCAGTTCATACGCATGCAGCTTTTTCGCAAGACCAATGCCGCGCCCCTCCTGTCGCATATACACAATCGCGCCGTATCCATGCGCCTGCACCGCCTCCATCGCCGCATGCAGCTGGGCACCGCAGTCGCAGCGCATTGAGTGAAACACATCGCCGGTCAGACATTCGCTGTGCACCCGCACCAGCGGCACCTTGCCGCACGAAGCATCGCCGCAGACCAGCGCCAGATGGTCTTTATTGTCCACTATCGAGCTGTACAGCTTAAGACGAAAAGGACCGGCGTCGGTCGGCATACTGATTTCGCGCTCCATTTTCACCAGCTTTTCGTGCGTGTAACGGTATTTGATCACCTCGGCCACAGAGGTCATTTTCAACCCGTGTTTCTTCGCAAAAACAATCAACTCGGGCAGCCGAGCCATCGTGCCGTCATCGTTGGTGATCTCGCAGATCACCCCGGCGGGCTTCAGAGCCGCAATCCGCATCAGATCAACCGTCGACTCCGTATGGCCGGCGCGCTCCAGCACCCCGCCCGGCATTGAAATCAACGGAAACACGTGCCCCGGACAGAGCAGGTCTTGCGGCTTTGTCCCCTCATCGACAATCGCCCGAATGGTAAAAGCGCGCTCTGCGGCACTAATACCGGTAGTACAGCCCGCCGCATCAACCGACACCGTAAACGCGGTCTGAAACACATCCCCCTCGTGTGAAACATTCATTCGGGCCAGTCCCAGATGCGCTGCCCGCTCGCGCGTAATCGGCATGCAGACCAATCCGCGCGCATATGTAATCATAAAATTTATCTGTTGCGCTGAACACGTCTCCGCCGCACAGATCAGATCGCCCTCGTTTTCCCGATTTTCATCGTCCGTTACCAGCACGATCTCGCCGGCACGCAACGCCTCGACCACATCCTCAATCGGATCGAATATTTTTTCGCTCATCATTCTGCCTTTCAAACAAAAAAACCCCGAAGGGAATAGCTTTCAGGGTCAAATCGGAACGATGCGCTTCCTGCGCATAACATCTTCTTCCATCCAGACTGTATACTGTCGGTCGCAGAATCGCACTGCGTCATGTCATTTCGTTTTGGAAACAACTCGCGGACTGTTACCGCCGGTCGGGAATTTCACCCTGCCCTGAAGACCACTGCAATATGCGACAATCCCCCCTGCCCGCGCAAGTAGAAATTATAAGCACAAATGAACCAGGGCGCAATTCACCTCCGCAAAGCCCGCTGCATGTCTTTGATCGGTCGCCCTGATGCCCGATTATGGACTGCTCACTTCTTTTAATTATTTCAGGATAAGAATTATATAATTCGAATAATTCTGAATTCAACTATTTCTTCTCTGCAACTTCTTAGCTAAGTGCCATTCCTCTCTGACCCTGTTTTTAGAGAAATTTTAAAAACAGCTTCATCTGAAACGATTCATCATAGAGACTTCCAAACAAACCCGCCGATATCATTTTCATCTTTTTCAATGATTTTCGTTTTGGAATTCCACTGATAGCCTTTTTTCTCGAAACCTTTTGGATAATAAACATCGCGCACGACAGGCACCCCCTCCACCTCCGGGCCGTAAATACGGATCCATATCCCCTCCACTTCCACCTCGGAGATTTTTCTAAGATAAGAAGAAGACTCCTCCTTCCCTGTGGAGGAGTTATAGGTCGATACATATCTTCTTTCATAGTGCTTTGAAGCAATGACCTCTTCCGTTTCTGTAGATTTGGAGTGCTCTTTGGAGAGCCCCCCAAGCTCAATGACCCCATTCTTAACGCTTCCTGTATTCAACCGTCGACCACCGGATTCGTTCGCTAAATAGATACAATATTCTATTTTCAGATTTTGAATATCATCGCTGCCGCTGTTTTTTAAACGCACCTGGTAATGAATCGCCTCGCGATCCGTTCTTGAGTCCTCCGTTCGTTCCAAGGCATCAACAGCCCCTACCGTTGATCCGACTCTCGCTCCTACGATAGAATAGTCTACTTCGCTCGCCATATTTTCAGATTTTTTATCAACATAAACGAACAAACTTTTCTCGTTCAGCACCAGATCTGCTGCAATCCATTCCTGAATATATTCCTGATCCGACGTTGAGAACACGGACAGCGCTGCCCAACCTTTATTTTTCCCGTCTTTAAGCTCAATCTGAATCTGGTCCCTTGCAGCATCATATCGAATGATGCGTGCCTGAATGGTCTGACCTTCGGTGTTCGTGAACGTTCGATAAACGGGCTTCTCCTCACCGGCACCCACCGCCATGGCAATCCAAATGAACAAATGTATAATTATCTTTTTCATATGCCCTCCATGTTTTATTGAAAAAAGGGTCTGAACGCTTTTTTCTTCATTTCCCGAAACTCAACCGTTATTTGATTTGAAACAGAGGTCCGTCCTCCTGATTCATTACCTTGGTTTTCAGATCCCATAATCCACGCCCTCTCCTGAGTATATAAACGCAAAACGAGCAAAGAGTCAAAACCTTATGGATATATTTCACAGAAACCCCAGGCTTGCGCTCCGCACCTCGCATTTTTGATAGCACCTTTTCGCTCATTTTCGCCTGTTTCGCGCTTAATCTACCCGCCTCTCTGCTTGGGTATACGACGGGAACGTCGCAATTGGCTCGCAGAGCCAACGCTACAATTATGACTCCGGTTGCTCTCTTTTTCACGTGCAGAGAACGTCGCGTCTGCGATAATGCAAAGTTGTAAAATCGGCTCTGTGAGACGAAATGCGACGTACAGAGAACGTTGAATCTTGACGACGATGCAGATTAAGACGGGCGGAAAGAGATGACGGCCCCGTATTTTCAGTCTGGGAAGTCGACCATACGTTCATTTCAAAATGGTCAAGCGCTCATTAATCAACGAGCTGCCACAGACCATCTGTATAAAATCGGCACACCTGTGACGCAAGGTGTGCCGATTTTTCACGCACACGACAAAACAGAAAAAACGCTTTAGCTTTATTTCCTTACACTTACATCAACTAAATCCGCTGGCACACTTTTTGTATAGAGGCGGGTTGTATCGAATTTATACGCTCCTGCAGGGGTTGCGGGAGCCAAAATGAAAGGAGTGCAAGACATGTATTGGAGCAACGATAGAACCTGGAGCCCGTTTGCCGAACTGAGGTCGCTGCAGCGGGAAATGAACCGTCTGTTCGACGGATACGACGACGGAATCGCAATGACCCGTTTCCCCGCACTGAATGTCTGGGGCAATGCCGAAAATGTGATCGTGACCGCAGAACTCCCCGGCATGGAGATTGATCAGCTGGAACTGAATGTGGTCAACAATCAGCTCTCCATTCAGGGCGAACGAAAGACCGAAAAACCGGCGGAAAACGCGGTATGCCACCGCAGCGAACGGGGAACCGGAAAGTTTATGCGGACCGTGCGCCTTCCTTACGCTGTGGAAAACGACAAGACCACGGCCAAGTATGAAGACGGCGTTCTGACAGTCGTACTGCCGCGCCACGAGGCCACCAAACCGAAACGCATTAAAATCAAAGCATCTTAAAGGAGGGATTCCGATGAAAGATACGCATGAAAAAAGTCTATCTAAGGTGAACCGCGAGGAGATGGAGTCGAAGCAGTATCTGCGGACCTATGTCCCGACCACGGATATCTATGAAAAAGAGGACGCTATTCTCGTTCGGTGCGACGTCCCCGGCGTACCGCAGGAGCAGATCGATATTCATCTCGACAATCATGAGCTGGAAATTACCGCTACGCAGAAGGGGGAACATCCGGAAGGTTATGAGCTGATGGTCAGCGAATATGATACCGGCGTTTTCCGGCGTAAGTTCAGCATCCCGCAGTTGATTGACCGCGACAACATTCGCGCTCGGCTCCATAACGGCGTGCTCGACATTGAGCTGCCGAAGGCGGAGCAGGCCAAACCGCGCCGGATTGAAATTACAACCGGAGGTTAATTGCCGACAGGGAGGTGCATATGAAGAGTAAATCAATCCTAAGGAAAGGACATTCAGGAGCGCTGAGTCGCCGTAAAGGGAACGATCCATTCCATGTGCTTCACCGGGAAATCAATGAGCTCTTCGACGGCTACTGCCGCGGCTTCGGCGGCAGTGCCGGAAAGCGCTGGAGCGGTTCAACCGGCTTAGAACTCTCTGAAACCAAGGACGAGGTTCGCGTTCGCGTTGAACTGCCCGGCATGAGCCAAAAAGATATTTCGGTGGAGCTGGAGGAGGATATGCTGACCATTCGCGGTGAGCGGAAGGAAGAAAAGGAGACCCAAAAACGGAACTACCACATTTCCGAAATGAGTTACGGCAACTTCTATCGGACCATTCCGCTGCCGGCCAAGGTTGAGCGCAACGATGCCTCCGCAAAGTTTAAGCGCGGCATTCTAACGCTTACACTGCCGAAAAGTGAAGAGACCCGAAAGGAGTACAAGCGGATTCCGATTCAATCCTCATAAATGAAAAACGCGCACCCGTTCGCAGAACGGTGTGCGCGCCTAAAACCTTTGGGGTTGCTTCGAAGCAACCGTTTATTAATCGATAAGCACCCATACGATGCAGCCGATCGTGACCAGCAGCCAGATCATGGCAACAATGATGGTGCGCAGAATCTTTGGTCGCTTGACTTCGTAATCCAGAATATAAACCCGGAGACTTCGATCCAGCAGATTGACGGACACTACACTTACAACCAACCACGCCAGCATGATTCCCAGCTTCACAGCGATATCAGGCATATTATTTCCTCCTTCGTAAATCGCTACCGATTCATTCCGTTTTCTTGTTCAGGCGATCGCCCGTTGAAATTTCTCAAAATACGGACACTTCAACCTCTCAACGAACAGAATCTTATGCAGCTCCTCTGCCGAACACAAGAGCAAAGGTGGCCTCTTGTGAATTCATAATTTAATCGCAATTATCCCTTTTTGAATCGCCATTGAATCGCAACTCCCCTACCGTTTAACCCGAGCAACTTGAGTTACCCCGACATGAACACCCTATTGGAAAGCTTTCTGGACCATATTTCTTTGGAGCGAGGCCTCAGCATTAATACGCGCAAGGCGTATGCGGACGATCTCTTCCAGTTTTTGAGTCAGCTCGGGAAAAAGGGTATTACCTCGCTCAGTCAGGTCAGCCGGAAACAGATTTTGGATCACTTGATGGAAATGAAAGGCCGAGGAATGTCGACCAATTCCATCTCACGCCATCTCGTATCGATCAAAGTGTTCTTCCGCTTTCTTCTGCAGGAAGGCCTGATCGATCGCAATGTGACCGACACGATGGATTCTCCGCGCCTGTGGAAAATCCTGCCCGATACCCTGTCGGAAAAAGAAGTGGAGTTGCTGCTGGAGGCACCCGATCTGCGCAAACCGCTGGGCATCCGCGACCGCGCCATCCTGGAAATCTTTTATGCCTCCGGCTTGCGCGTCTCTGAACTTGCTCATTTAAAACTGAACAATCTGCATATTGAAGACGGCTACATCCGCGTCGTCGGCAAAGGCCGCAAAGAACGCGTTATTCCGATTGCCCGCCATTCAGCAGATCTGCTCATTCGCTATCTTGAAGAGGTGCGCCCGCTGCTCTGTGAAAATCCGAATGAACAACACGTTTTTGTTTCCCGGAACGAAACCTCGCTCTGTCGACAGCGCCTATGGCAGATTATTAAGCAATATACCAAGGAGGCGGGCATCATGAAAAATGTAACGCCGCACACGCTACGCCACTCCTTTGCCACTCATCTCCTTCAAAATGGGGCTCCTTTACGCGTGATTCAGGAAATGCTCGGCCACGCCGATATTGCCACGACGCAGATTTACACCCACGTAAATCCGGAACGCCTCCGAAATATTCACCGACAGTTCCATCCCCGTGCGTGAATACGACGGTGATTTTTCCTGAACTCATCCACACGGCGACATAAAACGACTCCAGGGAAACACACAAAATACACGCTGTAAAATGAATGCATAAACGACCATCCCGAACATCATCATTCAAACAAACTCTGCTTCCAGTCTTCCATTTCTCCGCCGAATGATTATTCTGTGTATGTTTGAAATAATTAAGCGCCCAACGCGTTTAACGCATGTTTATGGCACATTTTAAATACATAGGTCGGACTAAGCAGGGCGAGAAGGTCGAGAACGTGATCGAAGCGAGCGATCGTGCCGCGGCAGCGCGGCGGATTGAAGCACTTGGACACATTCCCGTCTCTATCGCGGAAACCACCAAAACCGTTAAGCAGGATTCTTCTGAAAAAAAGAAGATCAAGTTTGAACTGGGCTTCCATCGTAAAGCCAAGATGAGACTGCAGGACCTTCTTCTGTTTTCCAGAGAGCTTTCCGATTTGGTGGCATCAGGGATGACGATCGGTCGTGCGCTGCACACGCTGGCCTCCCGCAAGGAAGAGTCGGCAGTGAATTCCATTACCAAAACACTGCGCGATGAAATCATTCAGGGAACTTCGCTTTCGGATGCACTCGAACTTTTCCCGGAAACCTTCTCTCCGCTATACATCAACCTAGTGCGTGCCGGTGAAGCGAGCGGCCATCTTCCCGATGCACTTGAAAATATCTGCACACACTATGAACGCGTGCAGGAAGCCCGTGGAAAAGTCCTCGCGGCCCTGATTTATCCGCTCATCGTACTATCCATCGGTACCATTGCCGTTATCGGACTAATGATTTTTATTGTTCCAAAGTTCGAAGCAACCTTTACCGATCTGGGCGCCACACTTCCCGGACCAACGTTGGTATTGATGGCTATCAGCAAATTTCTGACAAAATACGGGTTAGTCCTTCTTGGGGTAATTATAGCCATCACCATTGCAGTTAACCGCTG
Organism: Pontiellaceae bacterium; assembly: GCA_016937035.1. The sequence goes on along the minus strand of JAFGWS010000184.1, from coordinate 3,685 downwards.
GACAAAGACACCCGCAGGCAAAACGGCGTGGCATCGTCTCCAGCTCCGTCTTCCGCTGGTCAAATCGATCATCTCCATGAATGCCTATGCTCATTTTGCTCGAACCTTTGGAACCCTGCTGAAAAACGGGGTATCCATTCTCCCGGCCATGCACATCGTCGAACAAACCATTCAGAACGTGATTATTTCTAAAGAAGTCGGGAAAGCACGTGACCGAGTAACCGATGGGGCGACAATCTCAAAGCCGCTCTCTCAAGGAAAAGTTTTTCCATCCCTTTTGATTGATATGCTGGCCGTAGGTGAAGAAACCGGTGATATGGCAGGGGCCCTCTCGCACATTACCCGGCGCTATGACTCGGAACTGGATCGGGTGGTTAAAACCTGCACCACTGTAATTGAGCCCGTCCTCATTCTAATCGTTGCACTCTTTGTGGGAGGAATTGCAATTTGCCTATTGTTGCCGGTCCTAAAACTGACCGACTCATTAAACTTGTAAGATTTGAACAAAACCGGAAGGAGAGAATTCCATGGAAAACAAAAACAGCAAAAGACACTCGGCAAAGCGCTCGGGTTTTACCCTCATTGAAATTATTCTTGTAGTCGTCATTATCGGCATTTTGGCCGGCATCGCCATTCCCAACATCGGGAACAAATCAGATAAGGCAAAAATCAGCGCAGGAAAAGCCAACATTTCAACGCTAGACACAGCAGTCAGTGAATATCAGATGATGAACGGCGAATACCCTTCAAGCCTTGACCAACTTCTGGACGAAGCAAAGGGAGGCCCTTATCTCAAAAAAATGAATATTCCAAAAGACCCTTGGGGCAACGAATTTGTTTACTCAGCCCCCGGATCCCACAACACTCATTCCTTTGATATCTCTGCGAGCGGACACGAAGAGGATGTGAACAACTGGGACTAAAGGGTTGGAATAATCACCGCCAATAACCCATTCGTTTGAATGAAAAAGTCTCAAAAAAGAAGTTCCCTCACTATCTCTAACTATCGGAAGCCGGCAAATCGTTCTGCCGGTTTCACGCTGGTTGAAGTGATCTTAGTCGTCGTTATCATGGCGGTTATTGCCGGAATCAGTACGCCTTTTTTTGCAGGGGCCACACGAGGAGCTAAACTGAAAACGGCCGGAAGATCAATTAGTCAGGCAGCACGATATGCACGGTTTAAGGCCATTTCATCCCAACAGGAAATGCGCCTGGTGATCAATCCAGATACGATGGAACTGATCGTCGGACCACCGGGACAAGGCCAAAACGAATCCGACGGGAAAGTTGATCTGGACATCCTCGATCGCTTGGGATACCTCGATGACGGGAACGAAGACATAACTACAGTGGTAAAGACTGAAGTCCGCCGCGTTCTTCCGACGGGCCTGACGATCAGCAATTTTAAAAATAACAGCGCGGAAGATGACACGATATTCGGCGAGCTCATGGTCGTGCGGTTTTCTCCCAACGGACAAAGCGAATCGTTTGAGATGACACTGACAGACACTAAGGGGAAAAAAATTGGGCTGGAAAATGACCCGATTACAAGTAAAGTCAGCGTTGACTTCCTCTAACGGAAATTGGATTTAAACAAACGAGTCCGCAAGATTGAGTTCTGTGGGCCCCATGATGGGTTATGGATAAGACGGATATTGAATGCATAAACGCCTATCTCAAGGGCGACGCTAATGCACTGGAGCCGCTGGTTGAAAAATACAAGCGACCGCTTTATTCGTTTATTTTGAAAATGACCGAAGGCAGAGAGGATACAGAGGAGATTTTTCAGGAAACTTGGTTCCGAGCACTGAAAAATATCCACAAGTTTAAACATAATAACTTCCTAAACTGGTTGTTTAGGATCGCGCATAACCTGGTCATTGACCGCGCACGCCGTAACAGCAAAAGCATCTCGATGCAAAGCAGTTTTTCGGGAGAAGAAGATAATACGCTTGAAGACCATCTTGCTGCACCCGGCATTTCCCCGTCGGAAGAAGCCGGCGGAAATTCGCTGGGAAGCAAAATCGATGATGCCGTACAGACACTCTCCCCCGAGCAGAAGGAAGTATTTCTGCTTCGAATGTATGGGAACGTTTCATTTAAAGAAATTGCTAAAATCCAGAAATGCTCGATCAATACATGTTTAGCTCGCATGCAATATGCATTGGGCAAGTTGCGTTCTATACTAAAAGATGAATACACGGAGTTGCAGGAGGCGTTATCATGAGATGCCAAAAAGCTGAAAAATTAATCATATTAAGGGATGCCGACGAGCTCAGCTTCCGAAAAGTTGCTGCACTTGAAGCGCATTTGAGTACATGTTCTTCCTGCAGGGAATTCGCGAAATTGATGACCGAATCGACGCGCGGTGTGAACATGAGCGAAGAACCATCGGTTAGAGCCGTACAGAATGTGCTGCGTGCCGCACGTCAGCGGGCTCCTGCGGCAAGCAGAAGCGTACCGCTTCTTATGCTCAAACCGGCACTGGGTTTCACCGCTGCAATCATGATCGGTCTCGCTGTTTTCTCTCAGTATGGAGGAACCAATACCGAAACGGTTGTTCCCGCCGCAGCATCCAATGGAATGGTTCTGGTTGTAAACGACACCCAGTTTCTTGAACCTGCGGATCAGGTGATTGATGTGATGTACAGCGGATTGTCTAATGAGGATTTGGCCTTCAACTTCCTTATGACCTATGTGGACGCTGTTCCTGAGGAATAGATTCCGCGAGACAATCTTCAAAAATCCGTTTTTTTTGCATCTCGCGAAAAAACGGATTCCTTCGGACACAGAGTTCAGATTCAATTTTTCGGCCTCTCAAACGCTTTAGCGATTGAAGAGGCCTTTTTTTTGAGTATCTTCAAACTGTTGCTGTGTCTGGTCATCAGATTTCGGCTTTTTACCACAAAAATTAATTATCAGAGGAGAACCTATGGTTAAGAAAAAACGGGCATTGTTGGCGGCATCAGGTTTGATGGCGATTATGTGCGGATGTCAGACCGCCACGGAAGTTACTTTCACCGAAACGGCATCCCGAGTTGTGGAAGACGGAGGAACCGGCCCCTACTCCGCCATTATGGCCACCGACGGCACGCTGGAAACGCATACGATCTTCCGACCGGCAGATCTCAGCGATTTTGGAAAAAAGAATAAGCTCCCGATCATTGCCTGGGGCAACGGCGCCTGCGCAAACTCTCCGTGGGAGCATGTGAATTTTCTCTCTGAAGTGGCATCGCACGGCTTCCTCGTAGTTGCGATTGGCCCGATGCCTAAAGAAGGTGAACGCGGCCGCGGTAGTTCTCAATCTTCTCAGATGATTGACGCCATCGACTGGGCCATTGCACAGAACAGCGATGAGAGCAGCCAATATTACAACAAACTTGATGTAGACCGTATTGCTGTGAGCGGCATGTCCTGCGGCGGTCTTCAAACCCTTGAAAACGCTCCTGATCCGCGCATCAAAACGGCCATGGTTTGTAATAGTGGAATCATTAGTGACGGCAGTGGTATGGGCGGAATGCCGGAACTGACCAAAGACCAACTGAATAAAATCCATACACCGATCATCTATATTTTGGGTGGTCCCGATGATATCGCATATGCAAACGGCATGGACGACTTTGAACGAATCAATCATGTTCCTGCATTTGCAGCCAATCTGAATGGAATCGGCCACGGCGGCACC
>JAFGWS010000029.1 GCA_016937035.1 Pontiellaceae bacterium | reverse complement strand
GCGGCGGTTGGTAATTATTTTTATGACGGAAAGGCACAGATATGAGCCCTGAAAAATTAGTTGAAGAATTGAAGCAGGCCAGCCCGAGCGGACTGAAATCGGTCATCCTATACGGCTCTGCGGCAGCCGGAGATCATACCGGGAAACGGTCCGATTATAACGTGCTGGTGGTGACCGCTGATCTGGATATTCCGACGCTGGACGCCTTTTCAAAAACCGCCGCCAAATGGGCGCAGGCGGGCAATCCGCCCCCGCTGCTCTTTACCGAAGAGCGCCTCGCAAAGGCGACGGATGTATTTCCAATTGAACTGCTGGACATCCGCGAATGTCATCAGGTGCTGTACGGCAACGATCTGGTCGCCGGGCTGGAAATTGATACAAGCAACCTGCGGCTGCAGATTGAGCACGAACTGCGCGGAAAACTGATTCAGCTGCGCCAGCGCTATCTGCTGACCGGCGGAAAAACCAAGGCCGTGGCCGAGCTGATGGTGCAGTCGCTCTCCACCTTTCTGGTGCTTTTCCGGGCCGCGCTCCGACTGTTTGACGAAACGGTTCCGCAGAAAAAGATGGATGCGCTGGAAAAACTGGCCGAACATCTGAATTTTGACGTGTCGGTGTTTAAAACCGTCCAGCAGTTGAAGGACGGAGCGGTCAAGCCGAAGGAGATTGGGATCGGCGGACTTTTTGGAAACTATCTTAAAACCGTAGAGTGTGTCATTGATGCGGTGGACGCGTATATTCATAAAGGAGAATAAAACATGAAAAAGGGATTGTTAATTTCGCTGGGCGTAATCGTTCTGCTGGTGCTGGGAATGATCGGCCTGTACAATGGCTTAATCCGTGCGGAGGAAAATGTCACCAAGGCCTGGGCCAACGTGGAATCTGTGCTGCAGCGGCGCTATGACCTGATCCCCAATCTGGTGAATACGGTTAAAGGCTACGCCGATCACGAAACGGAACTGTTTGAAGAAGTGACCCGACTGCGCAGCCAGTGGGGCGAAGCAAAAGCGGCAGGGGACGGGGCGCAGAGCGTTAAAGCCGCCGGCCTGCTGGAGGGCGCACTGGGACGCCTTATGGTGGTGGTCGAAAACTATCCCGAGCTGAAGGCCAATCAGAATTTTCTGGCCCTGCAGGAAGAACTCGCCGGCACCGAAAACCGGATTTCCGTTGAGCGCCGCCGCTACAACGAAGCCGTCGCCACCTACAACGTAAAAATCAGAAAGTTCCCGAACAGCCTCTTTGCCGGCAGCATGGGCCTTGAGCGAAAAACGCCTTTCGAAGCGCAGGCTGAGGCTGCCGCTGCTCCGAAGGTGGAGTTTTAACGCGTTGTTTTTCATTGCCGGCAAACGGCCTGCGCCACAACCGTACCGCCGCCATCTTGGCGGCTTCACAACAGAAGGTGCTCCGTCTACAATCACGCCTCAACGATATAGTCGCCCGGTTCGTTGAATTCGTAGACGGCGGCGCCTCGGTTTTCAAAACGGTAGCCGCGGATTTTGAGATATTCCGGCACGTCGCTTTCAGCCGAGCGCTCGGCATCGGACAGTTTAACCAGCTCAAACCCGGCATTTTCAAAGCGGCCTTTAACCGTAACCTTTGCGCCGTCGCATGCTTTCACCACCAGTGCCGAAGAGCCCGAGAGCTCCACGTTTTCGAGGAAAATATCCTTCCCGTCGAGAATCAGTGAAGCCTCGCCGGAGATAGAGCCGCCGGAAATTTTTTCTTTTCCTTCGGCCAGACTCATGGCGAATGATGGGCGTAGAATCACCTTCGGCCCCAGCACAAACGGCACGCCCAGAATCAGCACTTCCGGAGCTGTTTCAATTGCGCATCCAGCAAACTTCAAGCGCTCACGCCCCGCTTTATAAAAGTCGGATTCCGCGGTGGCACCGGCATCGGCCGGTGCGCCTGCGGCGACCTTGGCGGCGGCATCGGCAATATTGTTTTTGTTGGGCGAAAAGCTCCAGCTGCGGTCAAAAATGGTTACGCCCACCTTTTCCTTTTCGCCGAAGAGCTTGGGCAGATCCTGCATCATCGTTTCGAGGCGAGTCGGTTTTTTAAAGGCGCTCTTTGTTTCGTCCGTATATTTCGGGTTCACGAATTCGGCAATAATGCCGCGTGATTCCTGAAGAATACGCACATAGGCCGCCATGCGGATCACCAACGTGTTGCAGTTACCGGGGAACATCGAGAAGCCCTGTTCGTTCGCCACATCACCTTCCGGACTGATCGTTGCGCGCAGGAGCGGATCGAGCTGATTATATTCCACGTTAATCGTCAGCTCCCGGCCATTGCCGACCAGTCTGGTCAGACCACCGACGGCCTCGCCTGGTACACGGTTGATGGCCAACGAGTTAAAGTCATAACCTTTCTCTGCGGAAACCCCGAGGGCGGCGGGCAGCGTGTTAAAGCTCGGCCCGTTGGTATCCTGAATGAACATCAGATATTCAATGCCCTCCTGCTTCAGCTTGGCGGCCAGACCGCTGGCGTGCAGCAGCATATGAATATCGCCGTGGCCGTGCGGCTTAAGAATCAGCTGATATTTTTCCTCCAGCGCGAGCGCGCCGTCGTTGTCGGCGATCGCCGGAACCAACTCCTGCCGCAGAATATGCACCTGCTCTTTCTTCAGCCCGAAATAATGATTCGCTTCCAGTGATTCGTAGGTTTTAGAGCCCGTGTCCTGCGACACCATAATAATAAACGGCACCGGGCGCGGATTTTCCATGCGCGCCTCCATCGCCAGCAGGCACGACGCATAGTACTGAAGATACGACGTGCATTCGAGCACCTCCACCGCGATATCCAGTTTAATTCCGTTATAACCCAGCCGTTCGCCCAGCCCCCCGGCCACCAGAACAATCCCGGTCTTGTCAAACTGCTGAACGCCGACCGACTCATAATGCACAAACGCGTCGCTGATCTGCGTCAGATCCACCGTATCCGGGTGCTCAGGAACAAAGCCCTCAAACGGATTCCTGCCTTCCTTCGCCTCTGCCAGCAGCTTGCGGCTGTTGCTGATATAGCCCCGCAGCCCGCCGGGATAGTTGCCGTCAATCTTGATCAGTGATTCCAGAAACGCTGTCTTTTCTGCGTCTGCGGTACCCGGAGGGTCCCAGTCGGCAAACAGATGTGCCTGTCCGTTTTCTATCAACTCCGTCGATAAGCGCTGCTGCTCCGGCGTCATCGACGCCCAACACGCCGCGAGCCCCGCCAGCTCCGCCCGTTTCAAAAATCCCTTTGCCATTCGCCTGTCCTCCTCCGGCTGAAAAGTCACTTTTTTCTAAAAGGCGTGCATCCTAAAAAACCCCTCCGCAAAAAACCATTCAATTGGCGAACGATTCCACATAACCGCAATCTTGACGATTGCGAAAATCCTAAGCCCGAATTCCGAAAGCCTAAACAATCCACAAAAACTCAAATTCGAATTTTCCCTGATCAGGAAGATCAGGCTAAGAGAGGAGGGGGGAGTACCTGCACGGTCAATGAAGATTAACGGGAATCCTATTCTGCGTTGAGGGCTTTTTTTTCTATGAGGCGATCGATGGTCAGCAAGAGCGCTCCGGTCAGTTTCCCTTCGCGCGTGGTACGAATGCGGCAGTTGTCGAACAGCAGCCCAATGGTCCATCGCTCAACTTCCTTACGCAGATCTTCGATGTAATAGGGGTAAACGTGCGCCAGTCGGCTGTAGATGAAAACGCGGTCGGGATTAAAAATATTGATGGCTGCGGCAATGCCTTTGGCCTGCCATTCGAGCACGTTTTCAGCAATTTTTACGGCCCGCGGGTTACGGTTAGCCAGTAGTTCCAGCGCAGCGGTCGGCGGGAGGTCGAGTTCTGAAAAGAAGACGCGGTCGGAGGCCACCGTTTCCAGGCACCCGCGGTTTCCGCAGCCGCACTGTTTTCCGCCCGGCTGCATAATAATATGGCCGATCTCTCCGGCATAGCCGCTGCTGCCGGAAAGATGCTGACCGTTCACAACGACGCTCATGCCCACCCCCGCGCTGAAATCCATCGAAATATAATTGCTCGTGGCATCCGGTGTACGCAGTTGAGCTCGGCTCAGCGCCCGTTCTTCGTGCATGACAAAGGTGTCGATGCCCAGCGCCTCCGATATTCGTTCCGCCGGCCGTACGCCTTCCAGCCAGTGCAGGTTGGGATTGAGCATGCTCTGTCCCGTCTGCGATTCGATCAGTCCGGGAATGCAGACGCCGATAAGGCTGCATTGAGCGTTCAGGCGCGTTTTCAATGTGGTAAACTCGCGCTTGATGCGAGCAAACAGATCTTCCACATCGGTTCCGGTCGGCAGTTTAACCATGTGCTCCGGCTTGGCATTCCCCTGCAGGTCGGAAAAACAGATCGTGGTTTCCTGCAAGTCAATCACAATGGTGCCCACCTGCAGTTCCGGTGCGAGCTGATAGAGAATTTTCGGGCGACCGAAGGAGGTGTCTTCGACCGGGCTGCGGGAAATAAGGCCCTCTTCCTCCAGTTGAGCAAAAAGCTTCGTCATTGTGGTGGTGCTGATGCCCAGCTCCCGAGCGAGACCAATTTTGGAAAACAGCTCCATCTTACGCATCTGGCGCGTAACGGTCTGCAGGTTAATCTGACGAACAATTCTCGGCTGTCCAAAAGTATATTTTGTATGGTCCGAAGTCATGACAGGGAATCCTCTTTCCTGTTATTTTGCCGGCTTAATCAGCACGACATAATCGAGGGTCTGTTCGGGAATCGTGATCGTATCGCCGGGGTTAACCTTGCGCTTAAGCAGTCCGGTGTCGGCGAGCCAGAGGGTATGACGCCGCCAAATTCCCTTAATGCCCGTATCTTCAAATCCGGCATTGGCCAGATCCGTCCGCAGTGCGGCGGCGGCAAGCATGATGTCTTCATTCGGCTGATCCAGCGTGTGGGCCGGATAGGTTCCCGTGCTGTGCATGACATAAACGGTGGCTTTTTGGGTGACCTTAAAGGAGAGGTCGGTTTTGTTTCCTGCGTCGCTGAGGCGCTTGGTGGCAATCCAGCGAGCCCCTTCAACCTCGTTCGGCAGGGTATCGAAGGTATTATCGGAGGAGCCGTCGACTTCGGTGTAGAACGGGCCCTGTGCTTCAATCGGACGATCGATGTAGAGCGCCGGGCAGTTGGGGTTTGAGCTCTTGAGGTCCACGACGAGGCTGTCGCTCGGCACCGGCATTTCGACCGCTTTCTGATAAATCACCATCGACTGCGTGTTACCGCGGTCATCACGCACTTCAACCACGTTTTTGCCGGGCGCGAGCGGGGCCTTCCAGAAGAAGACATTTTCCACAACAATACCTTCTACCGTGACTTTTTTACCGTCATCGCTTCCGTCTCCCAGATTACCGACGGAGATCATCTTTTCCACGGCGTTGGGATTATTCGCTGTGCCGGGCAGGACATAGTCGCCGTTTTTCATGATGCCCTGCGATGTGCCGTTGATGAAGAGTTCGACGGCGTCGGCGTTGGAGTAGGCCTTGATACCGTTGGCGGGATCCACTTGGCGGTAAAACCAATGGCGGCCGACCAGCTGCAGCACTGGATAGTCCGGGCGCAGGAAGGATTGGAACAGGTAATAATAATCCTTCGTCAGACCGCCGAGCGTGAGAATCCCTTTGGTATTGCGGTTGTTCTTGAATTTACGGTCATAAAACTCGCGGAAGTTCCACCAGAGAAAAAACTTATGTCCGTTCGGATCGTCGCGGAAGATCGTCTGGAACCGGAACTCGGCAAACATCTGGGCATATTCTTCCGACTCAAACTGATCGACCTTCCAGCGCTCTTCCCCGTACGGCTGATGATGGGTAATCCAGGAGCCGGCGCCGGTTTCGGAGACATATTTGTTTCCGCGGGCAAAGTCGGTGTAGTTTCCATTGTACCAACCTTGATAGGTGTTGCCCGCCACAAAGTCGACATTGTCGGGTTTTTCACCGGCGGAGGCATAGGTGAGCAGGCGGGTGGGATCTTCTTCCCGGATAACGTCTGCATAGTAATGCGCCGTGCGGTCGTGGGTTTCATTCCCGCTGCTCCAGAAGACGATCGAAGGATGGTTCCAGTTCTGGCGGACCATTTCGCGGTTGATCCGTTCGCCGACTTCGGTGGGTTCGCTCTCGCGGTTTTTGCGTACCCCGTTGTCCCAGCGGTGTCCGGCCAGACCGTTTTCCGCCCAAACGAGCACGCCGTACTCGTCGGTCATGTTGTACTCGAAGCGGCGGTGCGGATAGTGGGCGAGACGGATCGTGTTGACGCCCAGATCGATCATGCCATCCATTTCCCATTTCAACTGCTCATCGGTCATCGCATTCCAGACCTGTTCATCCTGATGGTGTTTACAGACGCCGCGGATCAGGATCTTTTTTCCGTTGAGCGCAAAATCTTCTCCCTGCATTTCGATCGTACGGATCCCGGTACGTTCGGTGACAGAATCAAGCAGCTCGCCAGCGATGAGAACTTCAGACTGAACGGTATAAAGAAGGCCCTGATGAACATCCCAAAGGATCGGCTGATTCAGTTTCGAGAGCGTTGTGACGACCTGCGTTTCGCCGGCGGGAATCGTTGCTGTTTGTTCGGCCACAGCCACCTTTTTCCCGTTTGGATCGGTAATGGTATTGCGCACCGTCACGCTGTATTGGTTCTTGAAACTGTTATGAACGTGCGTTGTAACCTCCATCTCGGCGCTGTCGGGAGAAATATTTTTCGGCGTCAGGTAAACGCCGGTGGAGCCCAGATCCGGGAAGATATGAACACCGCGAGTTTTGATGAGCCACACCGGGCGGTAAAGCCCCCCGTTGGTATAGAAAAGGTTCGACTGAGAAAGGCAGTTGGCCGCCTCAAGATCGCGGTTGGTCACGCGCAGGATCAGCTCATTTTCTACGCCGAACTTGAGCGCGGGAGTCAGGTCGAATGCAGCGGCGGTGTACGCGCCCTTATGTTGGCCGATATGTGTGCCGTTTACAAAAACATCAACCACCGATCCCGCTCCTTCGAGAAACAGATAAAAGCTCTTGTTGGCTTCATTAATTGAAGGCGTCCATTTCCGACGGTAAAACCCGGCCGATTTTTCCGGCAGACCGGAAAGGCGGAAGACGTGCGGTGTTTCCAGCACGGTCCATTGTGTCTCAGGGCTTGGAAGCTGAATCGCGGAGTTTTCCTCGGAGGTGTCCTGACAAAACTCCCACTCCACCAGCTGTTCTTTTGTTCGGATTCCTTTTGATGTGCTGTTCAGACCGGCACAGCCCTGAAACAGCAGGGCACTCATAACCAGACCCAATATGACCGGAATCAATCCTTTTCGCATGGCTCACATCCTTTCGACAATTGTCTGAGCCGAGTCGGCTCTCCATTTTCAAAAGGCCACAGCCTATTAGAGAAAGGACGGATGATCCATCTTTTTCCTTGATCGAGGACACTCTTCAAGAAAGCGGTGCGGCAGCATGGCGGTTGGTTTTGATCAGCCAAGTCGCCGGAACAGGATGCCGAGAACCGCAGCAACCATCGCGGCAAAGACAAAGTAGTGGCGGGCGGGAAGATAGCGACGAACCGATCCTTCGCGCCTCAACACCGTTTCTTCGTCATACGGCGGGAGTGACGAAATCCGGTCCGGCACCTTGGCCGACAGGCGGTACTCATCCGGATAGTCGCGCCGCCAGGTCAAGGTCCGGTAATTGCCCGAAGCCTTGTCCAGCACCTGGAAGGAGCCGTTCCGTTTTTCGGCCATGGGAAGGAATGCCTCGTAGCGCCCCAGGCCCGTCTGTTCCATCTGGAATTTCGTTTCTCCGCCATATTCCATCAGGCCGGTACCCAGAAAATCAACCCGGTTCAACGGTCGCAACGCCTGATCGCGGCGATCCACCAATAACCGGAGTCCGTCGGGCTCTACGACCATGCGCGCAGCAATCCCCAAACCCTTGTCCTTGCGGATGCAGCGGCGCATGACCTGTGCCCAGAACGGGCCGAAGCCATTCCATTCCACCCATTCGCCAGCCCACAGCTCCGTGGCATCGGACGTGAACGCCATGCCCGTACCCAGGCCATACTGTCCGGAGGCCAGCAAGGGATCGCCTCCATCGGAAATGAGATGAACAAGCGCCGTGGGCTTGACACGGGTCATCACATAGCCCAGCAGATACGGTACTTGATCGAAATCTATGTTTTCCAAGAACCCAAACGTGTTGACCGGAACAGGCAGGACCGGCTCCTCCTTGATGGCTGAAAGAGACACTTCCATGGTTTCCTTTGTAAAGATCTGGGGAACGGTGGAGGGATCCATCGTCACGTAGTAGCGCCCCTGCCCAATCCTGGCAATCCGCTCCAGCAGTTCACCGGCGGCCCCGCCGCCCAGCGCAACAGTCGACACCGTCATGCCCGACATCGCCATGCTTTCCGCCAATCCTTCGAAATCGCCGGAGGCGCTCTGGCCATCCGTCAGCAGGATCATGTGGCGGATCCTCGTCCCGGCGCCGCGCAGCATGCGGTCCCCTTCCTCCATCGCCGGATACATGCTCGTCCCGCCGCCCGCATTCAGCGAGTCGATGGCATCCTGCACCCTGCCGATGTCGGAGGCCGGCGTCATGTCGCAGGCGATAAACGGCATGGAATCGAACCCGATCACCGCAATCTTGTCGCGCGGACTCAAAAGCTCCACCGTGGCCTTGGCCGCCTGGCGGGCCAGTTCGATCGGCACCCCGGACATGCTGCCCGACTTGTCGATCACCAGCGCCATGGCCATCGAAGGGGTCTCCTTCTCCTTTTCGAAGCGGGAGTTGATCGGCAGCACATCCTCCACCGGAGTCTTGTAGTATCCCCCCAAGCCAAAACTGTTGTCGGAACCCATCATCAGCAAGCCCCCGCCAAAATCGGTGACATAACGCTTTATGTCGTTCATGGAACGTTCGGGTATTTCCGTTGCGGGAATATTGGCTAGCACGATGGCATCGAACCCCAGCAACCCCTCCATCGACGGAGGCAGGCCGATCGGGGTGCGGACATCCACGTTGAATCCCTGCTTTTCCAACGCTTTTCGGAAGTGACGCATCTCGCTGGGCGTATCATGCAGCACCAGAATACGCGCCTGCCCCGCCACATCGACTTCGCATCCCGCAACGTTGTTGGCTGGAAACCGATCCTCTTCCGGAACCAGTTCTACCTGCCACAACGGATCATCTTCGGACTGCACCACCACATCGAAGGCAAAACGGTTTTCGCCATCTGGATCGAGTTCGATCTCCTGCTGCTCATAGACCACGCCCCGATTGACGAGCCGGATCTGCGCCTTCATGGGAACATTGGCCGTCAGGCGGGTCGTCAGGCGCAGCCGCTCGCCGGCATAGACGCTGGCGGAAGAGGGAACCAGTTCCGCCACGGATGCCTCGGGTTGCTGAACGCGCTGCAAGCCGACAAAAGAAACCTCGACGCCTTCGCGCTCCATCCTCCGCAGTTCCCCATCGACCGGCCCCGCCGTGGGGATTCCGTCGGAATAGAGCACCAGCCGCCGCAACTTGCCGGCGGGAAAGGAAAGTCGGGCTGCGCGCAACGCCTCGGCCATGCGTGTTTCCCGGCGGAAGAGATCGTCGGAGACGGTATCGCGCCACGTCTCCAGTTGCGTGATTGTTTCCTCGATGTCCGCCGGACGGATGCCATCGGCAAACACAAAGGTTTCCGAGGTATCGGAAGTCCGCAATCCATCCTCCATGTGCTGAATTTCCTTCAACGCATCGATACTGGCATCCAGATCGACGGATTCGGAGACATCGACGAGATGAATGATGTGCAGGGCGTCGGTACGGCGTTTCAGGTATGGGCTGCACAAGGCCAATACCACCAGCACCAGCGCAAGGCAGCGCATCAGGAATGCCAGCCGCCGGAACTTCAGCGGACGATCCGACAGGGTCCAACGATAGGCGAGCGCCAACGCAGGAATGACCAGCAACCACCACAGCGGATATAGCGTAATGAATTCCATCATCCGACCTTTCTGCGATGGTAGAGCAGGCATTCCAGCACCATCAGGAGCAATCCCGCAGCCATGAACCAATCCGACAGGGGGAATCCTGCCGCCAGGGTTTTACGTTCCTCTCCGGTCTGCACCGGGGATGCCAGGCTGGATTCCTCGACAGAAGAACCACTACAGGCGAGCACCATGGCATCGTCTCCGGAGACCACTTCGTAGAATCCGGCCCGGGCCAGAGGACCAAATCGCCCTTCGGCATATTCCTCGCGCACACCGTCTGGATCGACGACCACCCCTTCTGCAAATTCCTCCGGCAAGACCGCCATCGCTCCGGCCGGCAACGACGAGGCGGGAGCTTCTTCCAGCGACATCAACTCCGACGCGGCCGACCAGACCAGAACCGGAAACAACGGGTTCAGGAAAAACTGGTTTTGTGCCGGATCAAAGTTGAACACATAGGCCGACGAGTCGCCCTGCGAGGTTTTGTAGATCAGCGGAATTCCTTCATCGGTCTCCGCAACGACAACGGCCTGATCCGGAAGATCGATCTGCCGGACACCCCCCAATACGATGCCATCAAGGTTTGCGTAGCGAACGAGGGGATGCGACGGAATCACAACATGAACAGCGGATTCCATCTCCTCGCCGTCAACCCGGTTCCAGAATGGCGATTCGCCAGCCGGAGCAAACAGGGCCAACCGGGGTGCTGTCGTTGTCGCAATTTCCCCGCGGCACAGTTCAAGCTCCGCATCTTCCGAAACCATTTCGAGCCCGTTCACGCCATCACCAAACGCCTCGACGCACAATTGCCAGAACACATGGGTCTCCGGGGCGCGCACCGCCACGCGCACGGGATCGTCCTCCGGCACGACGGCATAGGCGAAATTATCGTTCGGAAGCGCATCGCCATGCTCCAGCGCAAGCATCCAGTGGCCCGCCTCGGCGTCGGGAAGTTCCAGGATGACCGGATCGTTCAATCCCGGTTCCAAGGTTACGGGAACCACCCGCCGGATATCGTCCTCCGTTCCGAACGAAAGCAGCGCATCGACTTCAACCTCGCGATCATATCCGGAAAAGAGCCGGAAGAAGACGCCCAACGGGCGATTCGGTCCAGGAATACGGCGCACATCGAAAGCAACGATCCCGATATTTTCCTCGGGCCCGCCCACCTGCACCAGCTCGATCCCCTCCGGCAGTCGCTCGACGCCCGTAAAACAACCGTCGGAAAAGAGGAGGACCCGCTGCTGGCGATCAGAGGCCTGGTCCCGGAAAAAATGGCTGAGGGCGCTGGTCTTGAGCGGCGCGTCGCACGGTTCGATGGCGTCGAGCCCGCGCAACAATTCCCGTCGGCTTTCCGTGAACCCCGTTGCGGAAACCAGCTCCGTATTGAGCGCAAAGACCGCCGCGCGCCCACCCGCCGGAAGCGAGCGGACAATGCCCTGCGCCGCACGCCGCGCCTCGGCAAAACGCCCGTCCGCATTCATGCTCAGGCTGTTGTCGACGATCAGCACCAACCGTTCAGCCGAAGCCTCGTCATGCAGGATGGGTTGCGACAACGCCAGCACCAGGCAGATAAAGGCCAGCACCATCAGGAGCAGACTCAACCAGTCGCGCAGTTTTTGCAGCAGCGAAGCGGCGCGGCGTTCCTGGAAAATCCCTTCCCACAGGAACCAGGCACTGGTCCGGCGCCGCAAGGGATGCACCTTGATCAGATAAACCAGCGTCAGCGGAACCAGCGCCGCAAGCGCCCATAGGAACTGGGGAACCAAGAAACTCATGCCACTAGCCCCCCTTTCCGCAGGATGATTTCGACGACGCGGTCAAACGGCACCTCGGAATACGCCTGCACAAAGCCAACGCCCCGCCGCGCACACTCCGATTTCAATCCGTCGTTCCATTCCTTCATGGCCGCCGTAAAGCGGGCAACTTCCGCTGAGGTTATGGTGACCTTGCGCCGCGCACCGCTCTCCATGCACTCCAACTCGACATCGCCCTTCCAATCGCATCCGGTCTCGGCGCGGTCCAGCGTCTGGATGCAAAAGACATCGTGCCGCCCCCATTGCAGCAGCTTGATGGCTTCGGCATAGCCGCCGGGCACGAGGAAGTCGGACACGACCACGCAAACCCCCGCGCGCTTGACCTGTTGCTGGAAGGTCTTCGCGCATCCCTTCAAATCCGTATCCACGCCGACGAGCGGAGTCTCCTCCAGCGTCCGCAGCATCGGGAAAACCTTGCCGCGTCCATGCGCGGGACGCAAAATCGGAACCAGTTGATCCGACACGGAGTGGATGCAGATCTTGTCATGGCAGGAGAGCGCGATATAGGCCAACGCCGCCACGATCTGCCGCGCGAAAAGAAACTTGGTCTCCATCGACCGGCTGCAATCGAGCAGGAAATGGACGGTCACATCCTCCTCCAGCTCGTAGAGCTTGACCACCAGCGCTTCGAGCCGACCATAGATGTTCCAATCCACATGGCGATAGTCGTCGCCGGGATGGTATTCGGCATAGTCGGCAAAATTGATTCCACTTCCCTTGCGCAGGCTGCGTCGGTCGGCGCGCATGGAGCCGCCCAACACCTTGCGGGTCAAAAGAAAGAGGGTTTCCAGCCGCTTGAGGAACTCCGGATCGGTAAGCATCAGTCGGCCAATCCCCGAATGATGTCGGATGTGGAAATACCCTCGGCCTCGCCCTCGAAATTCAACAGGACCCGATGGCACAGTGCGGGCACCGCGACCTCGTTCACATCTTCGCAGGCGACATGGTAGCGCCCTTGCGTCAGCGCCCGGATGCGGGCGGCGGCCAGCAGCGTCTGGGCGGCGCGCGGCGACGCCCCGTAGCGGACATAGCGGGCCACATCGTGCGGAGCGTGCTCGTTGTTCGGATGGGTGGAGAGCACCATGCGGACGAGATAGTCGCGCACCTCCTGGGCAACCGGAACCTCGGCGGCGGTACGCTCCATCTCCAAAATTTCCCCACCCGAAATGACCTTGTGTATTTCTGGACGCTCGATCCCGGTCGTCCGCTCGAGAATCATGCCCATTTCCTCGTGGTTCGGAAGGCCTACGGAAAGCTTGAAGAAAAACCGGTCGAGCTGCGCTTCGGGCAGCGGATAGGTTCCATCCATTTCAATCGGGTTTTGGGTCGCCAACACGAAATAGGGCCGCGCCATCCGATGGCACGTGCCGCCCACGGTGACGGTTTTTTCCTGCATCGTCTCCAGCAACGCCGACTGCGTCTTGGGCGTGGCGCGGTTGATTTCGTCGGCCAGCAGGATATGGGTAAAGATGGGCCCCCGTTGGAATTCGAACACCTTGCTGCCTTCGCGATCAACCATGATGTTGGTGCCGAGAATGTCGGCGGGCAACAGGTCCGGCGTAAACTGGATGCGCTTGAAGTCGAGGTCCATCACCTGGGAGAGCGTATGCACGAGGGCGGTTTTACCCAGTCCCGGAACCCCTTCCAGCAGCACGTGCCCTCCGGCAATGACCGCGGTCAGCACCCGCTCGACGATCTCCCGTTGCCCCACGATAAACCGGCCAATCTCCTCCTGCATCAACGTGAACCGTTGCGCAAAACGCTCGATCCGCTCTTCGACATCCTTGCGTTGCTCCATACCCACTCCTTTGCGTTATAAATTGCTGCTGTAAATTCCTACTCCGTCTCCAATTCATGAATCTGCTGGAAATAGCTCCTCACGCCATGCTTCATCTCTTCGGGGACATCCTCGCGCCGCACAAAATCCTCGAGCTTTTGCTCGTAGCCTACGTCGCCCCGACCGCTGCCCAATCCCAAAGCGACCCCCGTCCCGGAAGCCGCATCCTCGACCATCTTTTCCGATTCCCCTTCGCCCAATTGCCCGGAAAGATGCTCCAAGGTTCCATCGGAGGGACTCGATTCCCCGGGCGGACGACGGGAACGATCAACCCCTTCGCCGGCCGCGTTGCCGCCGGGTTGTCCACCGGGTTGTTCACCGGACTGCTGTCCCTGCCCCTGTCCTTCGCCGGGTTGTTGCCCCTGGCCTTGACCTTGTCCTTCCCCGGGTTGTTGGCCTTGGCCGCTCATCTGGTTCTGGCCCTGGCGGACCGCCTGTGAAAGTTGATTCAATGCGGATCGGGCCTCCCGGCGGGCCGCGACCTGCCGCATGGAATTACCGCTGCGCTGCATCGATTCATTGACGCCATTGCGGTTTTGGCTGGATTTCTGCCCTTGTTGTTCCGATGGCTGCCCCTCGCTTCCCGACTCCTCCCCCGATTGTTCCGAACGCTGCTCGCCTTTCCCGGAAGCTTGCTGCTGCTGCTGGGCCATTTTCTGGATCTGTTGCGCCATCTCCTGGGCATTGCGACGGCTCGCGCTCTCGTTTTGCGACATGTTCTTCTCGGTCTCGCCAATCTGGGCCGCCATCTTTTCCAGCGCCGCGCGCTGTTCGGCACCCGACTGCTCATTCAACTGCATGCCTTCAAGCATCTCCGCCGCCTCGCGATAGTCCCGCTTGGCGAGCGCATTGCCCAGCGCCGCCGTCTCCCTGCTCTGCCGCAACTGCTCCGCCAGCTCCATCAAATAGTTTTCATCGGCCCGCGTATCCAATTCCTTCTGCATACGCGCCAGACGCCGATCGATCTCCGACAATTTGCGCATGGCGGCCTTGCGGTCGTTCCCTCCCTGGAAATCCTCGATCAACTGCCGCAGGGATGGATCTTCCACCAATTCCCGGAGTTCGGGAATCTCCTGTTCCGCCATCTCTTCCAAAACCTGCTCCAGTTCCTCCGCCACCCGATCGGAAAGCGCGAGCACGGTCTCTTCCTCGATCTGCTGCTCCTTGACCGCTTCGGAATCGTCCACGAACAACAGTCCGAACGTGGCCATGAACAGTCCAAGGGAAATCGCCAGCAACCGGCAGGGGAAACGGGGCTTGATCTGGATCGGATCGAGCGGCTCGATCATGCGCTCCGTATGCTGCAACTGGAGTTCATGGATTTCCCCTCTGCGGTCTTCCCGGATATGCTCGTCGGCCGTCACCAACCCATCCTTCAGGTTGAAAAACCGATCCATGTGCCCGACGGCCCGACGGTAGGAATAGCGGAAGCGGACATAGCACCCGACCGCCACGGCAATGGAAACAAGCAAGGGAAACAGAAGAACCGGCACAAGTACGCGATATCCGCGCAGCACGAATACCAGCTCCGCCAACAGCGCAATCATGCCAAACGCCATGGCCGACCACAAAACCGCCCGCACCTTCTCGGCGCGGTTGAGCTGCTCATGGCCATTCCGGGCAAACGCCGTTATCCGTCTTCTCGTTTCCATTTAATCCTTAAACTCCGCATCCCGACATCGTGTCAAAAAGCTGGTATTGGCATCTGCCGCACAATACCCTGAACCTGTGGCTCATTGTTTATTCTGGTCGCATCATTCACCCGCTCAAGCCGCGCCTTCAACTCCTCGAGTTCCTTCAATGCTTCATCGTCAATCCGCTCTGCTGAGGCATTCCTTTCATTTTCATCTTCGATTTTTTCTACCAAGGCAGCCATGTTAAGAAGGGTCTGTTGCGGGATGCGTAAAGAAGAGGATCCTTCATAAAAATCCAGAATCCGAAGGTTGAAACCGGGATCCTGGAACGGCGCAAACGATTCCGCAAATTTGGACTGGAGCCATCCAAGAACCACAGCGCGTTCGACGGCGTCAATTTTGGAGTCGAAGAGATATGCCTTGATCCGCTCTTCGTTCCCACCGCTGGGTTTCAGCAGGCATCGTATCCATTCCACGTTTTGCGAGTCGTCTTCAAACCCGTCCAGCCAAGTGGCAAGTTTTTCATTATTATCCGGATGAACCTGCCCCAGCCATCGCGCACTGAAAGCAACGGGAATGTCCGATTCCGTCGCCGCAATCAACTTGATACATTCCTTCTGCGTTTCAAGAAACGGATCGGATGTACGCGTCATTGCATCTTGTCCCAGACGTTGCTGAATCATCCCGTTGAACATCGAAATGCTGTACTGATCGAAAAACCAGCGACGCATGTCTGGAGAATCCATTTCCGCGACCGCCGAGACCAACAACCCGAAGTCGCCTTCGCTAAAGGTTCCATTCCCAAAGATTTGCTGAATGAGGTACATATCCCCCCTTTTCAGGATGCTCTGCTTAAACTTAGGCAGGTTGCATGCTGGACGCAAATAACCATATTGTCCGACGACCCATCGGATGAGCAGATAATCTTCCAGTACCTCATCGGCCAATGCGAAGGCCTCTTCAATCCGCGCTTTATCGACAGCAGCGTTTCCATCGTCGCCCTTGACCGGCAACGCGGAAAGGAACAGTCGAACGACAGCCCTTGTTTCATCGCTCTTGATCGATTCCAGCATGGCTTCGAAATGTTCGACGGCACCTGTCGGAATCCACATGTCCGGATAGCTGAGATCTGTCTCATAGTAGTGGATATTATTGGGCAACCGCTCGGCAACCCAGTCATACCATCCCTGCCGCAACGCAAAGACATAGACCCTGGGCTCTATCTGTATATTCTGGTTTTCCATGTAAACCCGCACCTCGTCCAACCGACCCGCCGTTGCGGCAACCTCCAATAGTATTGAAAGGGTGTAGCCATCAGATGGGGCGCCCTCGACCTTTTTGTCTTTCCACAATCCCAACAACCGGTCTACCCAGGCATCGCGCTCTTCGCCGGCTTCCAAGGAGATGACCTGCTGCAGCAGTATGCGATACATTTGCAGGGGAAACCGGACATTGTCGACGCCATCATACAGTTTGATCATGGCCTGGTTGAATTCGAGTTGGCGCAGCATCGGCAACCGGCCGGAAAACCTCCGGGATAGCCACGTGTACACCTGCAACCGATCTTCAACGGCCATCTTTTCATCTGTCACATAAGCCTGGATCTGATCGGTGTTTCCCG
>JAFGWS010000183.1 GCA_016937035.1 Pontiellaceae bacterium | reverse complement strand
TTCAAACCAGTCCGACGTCGCTTTATCCGCGGTCAGCACGCCGGCATCATATTCAGGAAGCCCCAGTTCGGAAACATAGCGCACACGTCGCTGTGCCGGAAGCTCAGGCAGTTCCGCACGCCACTGCTCCACCTGCTCCGCCGCAATCTTGACCGGCATGAGGTCGGGCTCGGGGAAATAGCGATAATCGTGCGCATCTTCCTTGGTGCGCTGAATAAAGGTTTCTCCTCGATCTGAATCAAAACCGCGCGTTTCCTGATCCACCTTTCCGCCGCGTTCGAGCACATCAATCTGTCGATCAATCTCGTATTCAATCGCCTGCTGAATAAAAGCAAAGGAGTTCATGTTTTTTATCTCGACCTTGGCCCCCAGCTCTTTCTGGCCGATCGGACGGACGGAAACATTCACATCCGAGCGCATCTGTCCCTTTTCCTGATCGCAGTCGGAAATACCGCCGTACTGCATGATCTGCTTGAGCGCGGTCATATACGCCAGCGCATCCGCCGCCGAATGCATGCAGGGATCCGACACAATCTCCATCAGCGCAGTGCCGGCGCGGTTATAGTCCACCAGACTCGCTCCAGCCGCGTGCGTGTTTTTGGCCGCATTTTCCTCCTGATGAATCCGCTCAATGCTGAAAGTTTTCATTTCGCCCTCAACCTCAACGGTGAGCGATCCGCCCAGGCAAAGCGGCTGGTCATACTGTGAAATCTGATAGTTTTTGGACATGTCTGGATAAAAATAGTTTTTACGATCCCACTTACTGTAAGGATTGATCTTGCAGCCCAAGAGCAGCCCGGCTTTGCAGCAGAGTTCAATCGCCTTTTCGTTCAGTACCGGCAGCGCCCCGGGATACCCCAGACAGACCGGGCAAACGTGCGTATTCGGCTCCGCGCCGTACTCATATTTACAGGAGCAGAACATCTTCGTGTTTGTCTTCTGCATGACATGCGTCTCTAAACCAATGGTTGCTTCGTATTTCATGTTCGTAATCCGTAATGAATAATTCGTACCTTCAGCGCCGGACGGCCTCAGGTTTCACGTTTCAAATTTCAGGTTTCAATCTATGCCACTCTGTCGTCTGTTCGTAGGCGTGGCCGACGTTGAGAATGGTCTCTTCCTTAAAGGCATCGCCGATAATCTGAAGTCCGATCGGCATTCCGTTTGAGGTAAAACCGCACGGCAGCGAAAGCGCACAGTTTCCTGCAAGGTTAATCGGCGTGGTCAGAATGTCGTCGAGATACATTTTCAGCGGGTCGGCGGTTTTTTCGCCCTTTCGATAGGCTGCGGTCGGCGTAACCGGAGCCAGAATGGCGTCGCACTGCTTGAACGCTTCTGTGAAATCGTTACGGATCAGCGTACGCACCTTCTGTGCTTTCAGGTAGTACGCGTCATAGTAGCCGCTGCTCAGCACGTAGGTGCCCAGAATAATACGGCGCTTCACTTCCGATCCAAATCCGGCCGCGCGGGTTTTTCCATACAGCTCAGCCGGGTCTTTCCCGTCGAGGCGCATGCCGTAACGAATACCGTCGAATCGCGCCAGATTGGCCGAGGCCTCCGCGGTTGCGATAATGTAGTAAACCGCAATCGCATATTTTGCGTTGGGCAGACTCACCTCCACAATTTCCGCTCCGAGGTTTTTGCAGTGTTCCACCGCATCGCGCACCGATTTCTCAATTTCGGGATCCATGCCGTCCACAAAATATTCCTTCGGCAGACCCAGCTTCATCCCTTTGAGCGACGTCTCCGCTCCCAGCGCGGCCGAAAACGCAGGCACCTCCATATCGATCGACGAAGAATCCTTGGCATCCAGGCCGCAGAGCGTTTCAAGCAGAATGGCGGAATCCTTCACCGTTTTGGACAGCGGACCGATCTGGTCGAGCGAGGAAGCAAAAGCGGTCAGTCCGTAACGCGAAACACGCCCGTAGGTCGGCTTAACGCCGACGCATCCACAAAACGCCGCCGGCTGGCGAATCGATCCGCCGGTGTCGGAGCCCAGCGAACAGATCGCTTCATCGGCAGCAACGGAGGCCGCGGAACCGCCGGAGGAACCGCCGGGAACGTGGTCCAAATTCCACGGGTTGGAGGTCTTTCCAAGCGCGGCGTTTTCCGTACTCGAACCCATGGCAAACTCATCCATGTTTACACGCCCCAGCAGCACCGCACCGGCTTCGCGCAGCTTGGCAATTACGGTGGCGTCATACGGAGCCGTATAACCCTCTAAAATTTTAGACGAACAGGTGCAGGGCTGCCCCTTCACATTCAGCAGATCCTTAATGGCCACCGGAATACCGAGCAGCGGATGTTTTTTTCCCTCGGCCCGCGCAGCATCCGCAGCCCGCGCCTGCTCCAGTGCAGACTCGCGGTCAATGGTCAGGTATGCCCCGATCTTTGCATCGCGCACATCAATCGCGGCCAGCACATCGTTAACGATATCCACCGAGGTGCACTCGCCGTTCGCCAGCTTTTCAGAGAGTTTCGATATTGTCAGCTCATTCAAATTCATTTTTTTTAACCACTAATTAACACTAATCTTCACTAATTCAGATTATGATCCTTTTCCACTCCAACTCAGAAGTATTCCCGAAATTAATCAGATAACCCACCTGTTTACTCGTTGCCTTGAGATAGTTCATGAGTTGCGCCTCATGCTCCGGAAGCAACTTTTTTACAGCCTTTATTTCCACAATAATCTCACCGAACACAAAGAAGTCAGGTATATATTTCTGACGAAGAGGCTTCCCTTTGTAGTACAAAAGGAGCTCCTTTTGAGCATCAAATGGAATGTTGCGGAAAGAAAGTTCTACTTCCATACACTCCTGATAAACATCTTCGAGAAATCCATGGCCCTCCACATTGTATACCTCAAAAGCCGCACCCATCAGATCATAGCCTTCCTGCTCAAGCATACTGTTCACCTTCTGTTAAAACTAGTGTCGATTAGCGATAATTAGTGGTTCGATTCTCCCTATTGATCAATAATTTTTGGAACGCGGACATGACCATCGGCGGAGGAAGGCGCATTGGCCATTACCGCATCGTGATCCAGACTCTCGCCCAGCTCATCTTTGCGGAGCACATTATAAACCGGAATCGCATGAGCCGTTGGTTCAACGCCGTCCACATCCAGTTCGTTGAGCTGTTCGACATACTGCAGCACCTGATCGAGCTGACCCTGAAAAAGCGTTTTTTCTTCGTCGGTCAGATTGATGCACGCCAACTTGGCGACGTAACCGACATCCATTCCTTGATTTTTTTCAGCCATTTATATTCCTCTATAAAAACAAAGCCCGCAGTATAAAGAAACTGCGGGCGGGCGCAACTGCCAAGGCAGGAAGATTATTCGCCGTACACTTTTTTGCTCATCGATTCAGTCAAGAGCTTCGGATAGAGTTTCTGAACAATGTCCTTAATCTCGGCCTCATGCGCATTGCCCTCCGGCTCACAATCACCCGAAACCGAAATATAGGCCCAACGACTCGCCTTGCTGTGTACCACGCGATCCCACGCCAGCCAAAACATGCGGCTTAAATGAGAAGGCGTTTCCCGTTCCTGCCCCACAAACCAATATGCATAATAAATATTTTCGCCCGGCCGCGAGGCTTTAATCACCCTGATCTCTAATGGATCGCGTCCCTCCAACGGAACCTCCAACGTATATTCCTGATCGAGCGCATTTCCCTGTGCCACCAGACAGCGCTGCGGACGATGAATACTGTCGCGTTCCATTCCACTCAACACAATCGAAACAAAAACCCTTCGCCCCAGATCGTTGGTGTAGGCTGACTTGATAAACTCCGTATCCTTGGGCAATGCTTCATATTCCGATCGGGTCATATTAAACAATTCATACCCGCAATTCGGGCACCGATTTGAATCCTCAAGATCGCGCACATAAAATGAGGCGTTCTGATAATTTTTGGCGCACAGCTCGGGATTATGACAAAACCGCAGTTCATTTCCTACCCAGCCGTCCAGTTCTTCAGGCAGCTCCATCTTTACGCCGGGAGTAAAATTGAGCTTAACGTCGCAAGTAAAAGCGAGTGCCAGCGCCGTAACGGACATCAATCCGACAACAATCAAAAAAGGTTTAACTAGGCTCTTTTCCATTTAGAAAACATTCTCCGATAATCCAGTGAAAGCAACTTTCCGCAACCCACCATGGCAGCGATCGCCACCGCAAAAAAGAGATATCCGGCCCAGTCATGGTGAAGCCCGCCGGCATATTCCTGACCGGTCGTCACTGCAACCAGAGCAATGGATATAATACGCGTAATATTTCCGAGCACAGCAATTGGAATACAGAGCCAGAAGAGCAGCCACTGTTTAATAATGTGCGTCTGCGTATAATAGGCATAAATCGCGGTCAAAGCCGTCATCGCCAACAAAGAGCGCAGACCGGAACACGCCTTTTCCACATTGAAACTGAAATATGGAGAAACCAGCATACTTCCCTGTCGGCTGCACTCAATCCCCAATGCCTCAACCCCGGAATGCCCCAACGCAACCGCAATGCGCTGCAACTGGCCGGAAATCGAATTCAGGAAATTCAGCGGCACACAAAAAATCAGATAGGCACACGGAAATATCAGCAGGCGAGCAACGCCCCAACCCCAAAAATAGAGCGGAATGCCCCAGATCAGCATAATCAGACTGATCAGCGAAATACGCGTCTGCTGCACCTTGGCACCAAGCCAGTGGAGCAAAAGCGCAGAAACAATCACCACCAAGCCCCAACTGCACACCTTCTTCGGCACGCTCCTGAACTCCTTGCGCTTGTGCCAAATCACCCATAAGCTGACGAACGGAATCAGATAACCGTGCGAATAGTCTTCACCAAACGACTCCCGGTCCGCCCAACGAGCAACCATCCATTTAAACGCCGACGCACTCTCCACATTTTCCACCCGATTGCCCAACAGATGAAAGAGCACCATTAGAAAACCAATGAGAATCGAGGCAAAACAGATGTTCAGCACCTCATTTCTGGAGAGTGCGCCCAATCGCCACCGATCGCTCCATATTAATTTTTCATCGCCTTTATTCATGCTGTGAAGATCCTCGTTCGCCGCTATATCCTAAAGTCGCCCCCTTATAACACGATCATCGGATTCGAAAAAACCTGTTTCGCCAAATATTCAACCGTTCAGATTTGCTACGGTGTTACTGCGTTAATCCCGTCAGGGAAACCCCAACACCCTATCTCCGGGCAAAAAAACCGCAATTCAATGCGGGAGATCGACTTCCATGCCCGCATCAGAATACACCTTATTTTTTGCCCAATTAGGCTTGCAAACCAAACTCAGATCTCAATAATGCCGCTTCGTTTTTGAGAGAAAACGCGAGCGTAGCTCAGTGGTAGAGCTTCACCTTGCCAAGGTGAATGTCGAGGGTTCGAATCCCTTCGCTCGCTCCATTTCAGACCGGACCGCCTTGTGCTGTCCGGTTTTTTTTATTTCGTTCACTTCGGATTAGATCCAGGACCCTCAGCGCTCCGAAATACCGACTCTCTTCCTTCAACGAACACAAAAGTATTAATCAATTTTTTCCGGCATAACACTATACACACGGAGAGGTTCATTCGGATTGGTCACAAATGATATTTCAATATTCTCCCCCGTGCCCGTAAAAGTTTCTCCATATCTTTCCACCGGCCCCTTCTCGCCATTTGGGGTTGTTACGAACAGGCGGTAACGATATCCTACACGGCTGGGCCAACTGACTGTTACAATGCCGTCTTTTCCTCGAGACGCTGAGACCGTAGGAATATACATCGGTTCAATCACCGTACGAACACAGCCCGAAAAAGCAAGTACCCCCGCAAAAATACACCCTGAAAAAACAACTGAAACCCAACGCCGACTTTTTGTCTTCATTCCCTTCTCCTTCTACAACTGAACGTCTTCCATATTTTCCACCCCGCGTATCACCGCCGGCGGAGCATCAGGAAGCTCCAGAGCGGTCTCTTCATCGGGTTCTTCTTCAGGGGCAATTTCATCAACAAACTCAGACTCCTGAATCGGCTCCAAATTGATCTCTCCACCCAGATCCAATTCATCCATCTCCTCGACCGGCAGTACCGGCTCAGGTTCACGGATCGTCGTCAGATACTGAAAATCCTTCACGCCCTGCGTGGCCCCTTCAGAATTTTCCTTCAGCGAGCGGTGATACCACGGCATGTTAACGTTTTCCGGGTTTATACTC
Source organism: Pontiellaceae bacterium (assembly GCA_016937035.1). The sequence goes on along the minus strand of JAFGWS010000183.1, from coordinate 3,540 downwards.
CTGACATCAAATCCATAGGTTTTCGCAAACTGCTTCCAGCTTTTGGCCGAGAAATCATAATGGCAACCCACCAAATGAAGCAGCGGGCACATCTCCGTGGTAGTGATGGCATAAACGGTCGAACACCACGATTCCGGGGGAATAAGCGCCGCCGGAGTTTTCGCACCTTTCGCTGAAATCACGAGAGCGGAAGAAGGTTCAGCTTTTAAAAAAGTGCCCTCTTTATACGACGCTCCGGAGATCGTCAGCCACTCTTCGCCGTTCCACCCTTTAAGTGCATACGAATTATCAGGCAGGGCTTTATAGCACAGCAGAATCGTGGGATAGGTATTCCCCACATCAAAAGCCATTTTAATCACATCCTCTTCCGCCGGAATGAGCATCAGCGTACGCGACTGCGCCTTCTCAGCAGCGGAAACCACGCCGCAGACACCCAGCAGAACCACCATCATCGAAATACACACCGACCGTTTCATGACAAACTCCTTCCTTAGTTTGCAGATACCGGCATGGACGGCGCCATCCGTCCACCCAGTTTTTGATCAATCATCATCAGGCCGCCCTTATCCTCGCCCACCATACGCAGCGGATTCAGCACATCCTGAACATTAGATTCTTCTTCGACCTGCTCGCTTACATACCATTGCAGAAAAGCCTGCGTAGCATAATCATGCTCCTCCATCGCCAACCCCATCAACTGATGAATGGACCGGGTAACAAATTGTTCGTGTTCAAGCGTCTTCTGGATAATCTCCAGCGGCGTTCCATATTCTTTGGGCGGCTCTTCAATGGTTTTCAAGTGAACCTCTCCGCCCTGGTTGAGGATATAATCATACATCTTCGTCATATGCAGATTTTCCTCTTCATACTGCATGCGCATCCAATGAGAAAATCCCAGAAGCCCCAGCGAGTTGCAATAGGCCGACATCGCCAAATACATGTATGCCGAATAAAACTCTTTATTAACCTGCTCATTCAGGGCCTCTTCCATCCGTTTAGAAATCATTTCAACACTCCTTTTTTCAGTCTGTTCAGGGACTATCTACCCCTCCAATTCATTAGTCAATACGATTGGCGCGTTTAGCCGACTCCACCGTATTATACAGCAGCATCGTAATCGTCATCGGTCCCACACCGCCGGGCACAGGGGTGATCAGCGAGGCCTTCTCTTTCACGGCTTCAAAATCCACATCACCCACCAACCGATACCCGCGCTCGCGAGTGGCATCTTCCACGCGGTTCACGCCCACATCGATCACCACGGCGCCCTCTTTAACCATGTCCGCTGTCACCGTATTCGGCCAGCCGGAGGCGGCGATAATGATATCCGCCTGCCGCGTATGATACCCCAGATCCTTTGTGCGGGTGTGGCACAGCGTCACCGTGGCGTTGGCGCCCTCCTGCTTCTGCAACAGCATATTGGCCACGGGCTTGCCGACAATATTACTGCGCCCAACGACCACCACGTGCTTGCCGCAGGTATCCACCCCGCTCCGTTTCAGCAGTTGGATCACGCCGTGCGGTGTACACGGCAGAAAAGCTTTCTCGCCCACGACCATTTTACCCACATTCATCGGGTGGAATCCGTCCACATCCTTATCCGGATCAATCGCCAGCAGGACTGCTGACTCGTTGATATGCTTCGGCAGCGGAAGCTGCACCAGAATCCCGTTAATCTTCGGGTCCTTATTCATCCGTTCCACCAGCGCAAGCAGTTCCTCCTGCGTCGTTTCAACAGGTAACCGATGGTCATCCGAAAAAATACCGATCTCACCGCAGGCCCGCTCCTTGGCGGAAACATACGACTTCGATGCCGGGTCCTCCCCAACCAGAATAACCCCCAGCCCCGGAACAATTCCCTTCTCTGCAAGCTGAGCCACTTCGCTCTTCAGCTCCGCACGAATATCCACTGCAACCTGTTTCCCATCAATAATCTTTGCCGACATCCATTCCCTCTCTTTCCACATTTCAGAAAAATCCACACGCTCTGCAAACACGAAAAAGTAAAATAGCCGCGCTCCGGCGATGCGGCAAACCTCATTTCAGTTTTTAAGCGAAGGTTGGATTACCTCGTAGACGAAGCATCCCTGCTTCGTTGTCTTGGCTCGGCATGCACAACGGAGCAAGGAAGCTCCGTCTACGTTATATGCCCCGACGGTGTAGAACCCGCTTCCCTTCTGAGGGGACGGGCAATTTTCGATAATCCGTGTGCGTTATCTGGCGCATAGCATCCGTAATAAATAACGGCACTCTTCTTGAAAGGATACTTCCGCGCAATTCACATGCACCGCCGAGGTCAACAGAATGAAACACAAAAAGCTTCTTACCGCATTGCTGGTTGTTTGGACAACACGCTCGGTGTTTGCCAATCCAATTCTTGTGTTCCCAAACCTTTATGGGATATCAGAAACAATCGCTCCTTTATTTGTCGCGCCAACGGCCTTGCTGATTGAATACATCGCCGTGCGTTTTTTTTTACGGAAATGGATGCCGTTACGGCGCGTTCTTCCTGTATTCTTTCTCGTTAACCTAATCACATTTCCCATAACACAAATACTCGGTTCTTTTCTGGTGTGGTTCGCAGAAATTTTTCCCCTTACGGTCGAACCCATATTGTACCGAAAGCACCTGAAGAAAAAGAGAATCGAGGTTCCGGGCCTGACAAGAAAAATTGTCACGGCCAATTTGATCAGCTTTATTGTGGGCATTGCTTTGGTTGCTCTATTTGAGATCTTTCCCAGCAGAACTCCCCATCGAAATAAGGCAAAGATAGTTGCGACCAAGGCTAATCTCATCACTCTTGAAATCGCAATTGATGAATATAAAATGAATACAGGCAACTATCCCGATCCGGAAATGGGTCTCATATCCCTGATAGAGTATCCCGGTGTAGAGAATTGGAGTGGCCCATATTTACAAAAGAAAGTATTGCCGAAAGATGGATGGGGAAATGATTTCATCTATCGGCTGGAAAATGGTGTACCAACCATCCGTTCAGCCGGACCGGATGGAAAAGTAGGAACCAAGGACGACATTGTATCCGATTATGAGTTCCAGAGCTCAGACCCAGAGGAAGAAGGTGAGCAATCGGCCGAGCCCGATTCGAATGGCTCTTAGGCTTCGCGCAGTTTGTCCGAAAAGCGGCCTGTTTCAGGAACAAGCGATCCACCTGCAACACAACCGATATCGCCGCCATCTTGGAGGCTCCAATGCCCGCTGGAAGCGGGCGATACAGAACGAGCGTTCTTTGAGAATCAGTGCGCATCCAGCCAGTTGGATCCGGTGCCGGATTCCACGAGAATCGGGATTTCCATGGGGATGGCGGATTTCATTTTTTCTTCGATGAGCGGAACGAGTTCGTCCTTCTCATCGAGCGCGAGATCAAAGACGAGTTCGTCGTGCACCTGCAGGAGCAGTTTGGTTTTAGCATTACGATCCCGCAGCAGCTTCTGAATTTCGATCATGGCAATCTTGATCATATCGGCGGCGGTCCCCTGAATGGGGGCGTTGATGGCGTTGCGCTCTGCTCCAGCGCGGACG
>JAFGWS010000182.1 GCA_016937035.1 Pontiellaceae bacterium | reverse complement strand
GCAGCCGGGGCAAGAAGCTGGAGATGCCATCGCTGATGTACTGCGCGGCAAGGTGAATCCTTCCGGCAAGCTGGCGGACTCGTTCCCCATGGCATACAGCGATGTGCCGTCGGCCAACAATTTTCCCGGCACCCCGACGGAAGCTGAAAAAGCAGCTCCTCCGGCAGGGAACGGACGAAACCGCGGGCCGTCTCAGGTGGTCTATGAAGAAGACATCTATGTCGGCTATCGCTATTACGACACCTTTGACAAACCGGTTGCTTACGAATTCGGTTACGGCCTGTCGTACACCACATTTGACTACAGCAACATGAAGCTCAGCGCCAAATCCTTCCAAGATAAGCTGACGGTCTCCGTCGAGGTAAAAAACAGCGGCACTGTTGCCGGTCGGGAAGTGGTTCAGCTCTATCTGACCGCTCCGGCCAACAAGCTCCATAAGCCCCGTCATGCATTGGTCGCGTTTGGCAAAACCCGGCTGTTGGAACCCGGCCAGAGCGAAACGCTGACGTTTGAGTTGGCCCCTATGGATCTGGCATCCTTTGACACGCCTTCTTCAAGTTGGGTGGCCGAAGCTGGAAAATATATCGTGGAAGCGGCCGCTTCTTCGCGAAAAATCAAGCTCACCGAAACCTTCACACTGAGCCGTGAACTCCTGGTTCAAAAAGTCAGTCAATCCCTGACCCCACAGGTAAAAATCAACACCCTGAAACCATAAGCGATCACAACAAGGAGGCGAGGCTCTGTCCAAACCTCCGATAACAGCTCTCCGGGATTTGGATGTCGCGGTTTGCATGGATTCGCGCTTTTTCGCGTATTTGGCGGGCCAAGGAGAATCTGGGTGCTGTCTGATGAACCAATGGGCGGGCTGAACCGAATGACACCTCAGATGACTGGTTCGATTTTCATTATACTGACATCCATCCGCCGATCATGAGTATAAAGGGGATGCTGATTACGATATACAAAACAAGAATTGCCGTCTGTATAGTGATGAAGTGTTTTTTCTTTTTAAACTTCGGAGACAACAGAATGGGTAGAAATGCCAGCAGGTTTAAAATTAAATAGATCGCTATTGAGGAAGCTATTGCCGCTCCCCGTGGTTCAATATTATAAGTAAGAACTATGGGAATGCCTAGAGGTAATGCCAGCAGCAACGAGATATCGCCTCCGCCCATGAATGGAGGAATAGTCGTGAAAAATGTAAACAGAAAGACCGTTGCTATGTACTGTGTGAATGATCTTTTTTTCATTTATTACAAATCCGAACGATTAGGATTTTCTCCGTCCAGCCTCGCTCAAACATCAAGAGTCCCCCGTGGAACGTTGATGGCTGGGTGGATCAAATCCTGTTGGACCGGCCTTTCGGCCCGCGCCAATTCACTGATGGGAATTGTATGGATGCCCGGATGGTTTCGCCATGGTTTTCTTCGGATTTCTTTGCGAAGCCGTGGCTTCGGGCGGGAAGCCAGACAGGATCACGCGAAGGCGCGAAGAACACGAAGCCGAGTGGCCTTGATGCCTTGAGCGCAGCGGGTGGTTTTTCGCGAAAGCGTTTTGGAGTGCGCGGGCTCGACCGCGCTTTCCATTCCGATGCGGCGATGTTCCAAAGCTCCGTCGAGCCGGAGCACTCCATATAAACCGATCAACCCGCATCGGATAGCTGCGCTACGGCGCGGCAAGGACGATTGGGGAATGCAATATCTACTGCTCTTTCTGATTGAAGGCTTGGATAAAACTCCCGCATCATGCCGCTCTGATTGGTGTAAACCGCTCAACATAAAATCTGTACTATGATCGCTCAAACCATTCGTAAAACCATTGACCAGCAAAAACTGATTCCAGACGGGGTTCAGGTGGTGGTCGGCGTTTCGGGCGGAGCTGATTCCGTGGCGCTGCTGCGGATCCTGCACGAGCTGGGTATCCCGCTTATCGTCGCCCACCTGAACCACCAACTGCGCGGGGCGGACGCGGATGCCGACGAGGCGTTTGTACGGGCGCTGGCCGAAGAACTCCATCTGCCGCTCCGCGTTAAGGCTGTTGATGTCAAGGTACTCGCCGCCTCCGCAGGGTTGTCGATCGAAATGGCCGCCCGGCAGGCGCGACACGATTTTTTTGCGGAGTTTGAAAATGCAGTGATTGCACTGGCGCATCATGCGGACGATCAGGTCGAAACCTTTATCCTGAAGCTGGTGCGCGGTGCCGGTCCCGACGGCCTGTGCGGGATGTCGTTTGTTCAACAGCTCGGTCCGCTGCGCCTGATCCGTCCCATGCTCAACTGCTCGCGCGCGGAAATTCACGACTGGCTGCGCACACGCGGATTCAGCTGGCGGGAAGATGCAAGCAATGCCGACGAAACCTTTCTGCGCAACCGCGTACGCCGGCGTGTGCTTCCGCTGCTCGCCGAGCTCAACCCCAACGTCCGCAACCACATTTTGCGGAGCATGGATATTCTGCGGGAGGAAAGCGAATGGATGGATTTGAGCATGGCCGATGGCCGATGGCCGATTGCTGCTTTGCCATTAGCCGCCCAAAGACGGAGCCTGCGCAAATGGCTCTTTGAAAACGGGGCAGAAGAGGTCCGTTTTGAGGCCGTGGAGGGCATTCTCGGCCTAATGAAAAAGGGCGAAGGAACCACGGTTTATGAACTGAACGGCTCACAGCGCGTTGTGGTGGAATACGGCCGGCCGCGCTTTGAGTCGGATGCACTTCCACCTTCGCGTCCCGCGTGGGTCCTGACGACGGAACGCGGCTTCGGCTGGAAGCGCGACCGAGTGCACGCCGTCGGTACGCTCCCTGCCGACGCTTCGTTTAATGCAGCAAAGGTCGGCGATGCGCCGATTGAAGTCCGCACCTTTCGGCCGGGGGACCGCATGACTCCGCTGGGCGTGAAGGGTTCGCGTAAGCTGCAGGATATCTTTACCGATCTGAAACTTCCGCACGCGCAGCGCGACGGCGTTCCGGTCGTGGTATGCCGCGGAGAAATTATCTGGCTGCCGGGCTACCGCATTGCCGCCGATTGGGCCGTGACGAGCCCGACGGCGGAAGCGGTGCATGTACATATTGAAAAGCAGCGGACCCGTTGAACACCCTGTTCAGCCCTTCCCAGGTGAAAGCACACGGGGGTGGGGGAGACACCTCTCTGCGCTTCTCCTTACTCCCTGAAATTATTGCGATTAATATTCAATTGGCTGATGCGGTAATTGAGAATGCGCTGGGTGGTGTTCAGATGGCGCGCGGCGGCAGCGGCGTTGCCGCGGTTATTCTTGAGGGCATCGATGATGATCTCGCGCTCGTAGGCGTTAACCATCGCCTTGAGGTCGGCACCATCGCTGGGCAGGAGTCCCGTGCGGGTCTCTTCGCCGGTCTGGAGGGACGGCGGCAGCGTATAGGCGTGGATGACATCGTCGTTGCTGGTGAGTACGGCCCGTTCAATGCAGTTTTCCAGCTCCCGCACGTTGCCTGGCCAGTGGTAGGTCATCATCATATTGATTGCCGCCGTAGAGATACGCTTGACGGTCTTGCCGTAGGTTTTGTTGTACTTCTGGATAAAATGATCGGCCAGCAGAATGATGTCGGATTTGCGTTCGCGCAGCAGCGGCAGGATGATCGGGAAGACATTGAGCCGATAGTATAAATCCTCGCGGAACTCCCCGTCCGCGATGGCTTTCTCGAGATCCACACTGGTGGCGGTGATGATTCGCACGTTCACCTCGACCGGTTTCATGCCGCCGACCCGCTCGAAACAGCGCTCCTGCAGTACTCGCAGCAGGCGAACCTGCACGGCGGTGCTGATGTCGCCGATCTCGTCCAGGAAAAGCGTGCCGCCGTTGGCGAGCTCAAAACGTCCCTGGCGTTGCTGCAGCGCCCCCGTGAACGCCCCTTTCTCGTGGCCGAAGAGCTCGCTCTCGATCAAGCTCTCGGGCAGGGCTGCGCAGTTGACGCAGATGAACGGGTTGTTCTTGCGCGGACTGCTGAAGTGGATCGCGCGGGCGACCAGCTCCTTGCCGGATCCGGAGGCGCCGCGGATTAATACCGTGGCCCCACTGTTCGCCACCTGGGCGATCTGCTCGTAGACCATCCGCATGCTTTGGCAGTTGCCGATAATGTTTGACGGACGATACCGGTCCCCCAGTTCGAGTTTCAGCTTGCGGTTTTCCGCCAGCAGGCTTTCCTGAGCCGCGATGCCCTCGCGAATGTTGTAGACGGCCTCGGCCAGCAGGTCGGCCAGCAGTTTCAGGAAATTCATATTCTTGCGCAATTCGGCGTCATCGGCGGGAGGCCGATCAATGCTCAGGGTGCCCACTACGCGCTTCTGGTGGATGATTGGTACGCAGATGAATGCCATGAGTTCATTCTTGCGGGAACGGGTCCGGTCCAGGAAGCCGGGTTCGCTGCGGATATCGGGAACGATGATCGGTTTGCCGGTTGCGGCGACCTTGCCGGTGATGCCTTCGCCGAGCTCGTAGCGGCCCCGTTGTTTTTCTTCTGCAGAGATGCCGCGCGAGGCCTCGATCTGGAAAAAGTCGCTGTCCGGATGCCGCAGGGTAAGTGTGCCCCGCGTCATGCCCATCTCCGTCTCCAGAATATCAAGGACTCGGTCCAACAGGGAGCTGACCCCCTTCTCATGAGCCATCGCCTGTGAGACGCGATAGAGGATGTTCAGTTCAATTTCCGCACGTGGTTTTTGGGCGCTTGGATCGGAAGCGTTCATACGATTAATCCCCCTATTTGATTTTAACAAAAGTAAAAAAGAAATTCAGTCATTCTGTTTTATGAATTCGGTCGTTTTCTGCGGCCAAATACACCTCTGATTTCATCGTCAAGTGGTGTACATATTTGTATATAGAGGCGCTTGTGTCAACATATTTGTTTGTATTATTGACTATAACTGCATTTGTGTATGACGCGGTGAATATTCATAATTATCCTAAAATAAATAGGTTGCAATTTATCAGCGACCGTTGGCACAGTGAATGCGAAGAGTGCCGAAAACGCATCAGCGTAAAAGCGGGCGGTGTATAGGGAAATACAATCGTCGCTTTTTGTTAGGTGTGAATGGTCAAGGAATCAGAACAAGAGAATAAGGAGGAATACGTGAAACGTCGTTTGTGGAGAGTATGGACTGGGGTACTGATCGCGGCCGTGATGGTCTTGTCGGTGCCGGTGTGGGCTCAGGAAGTGTCGGTGGAGGAAGCCGTTGTCGCAGAGGTGTCGGATAACGCACTCGTGGCGTTTGCGATTGATAACCTCTTCCTTTTCCTGGGCGCGGTGCTGGTGATCTTCATGCAGCCGGGCTTCGCCATGGTTGAGGCGGGATTTAACTCGGCGAAGAATACCGTCAACATTCTGTTCAAGAATGTGATGGATCTGTGTATCGGCGTGCTGCTGTATTATCTGATCGGTTATGGGCTGATGTACGGTGAATCGGTGATCGGCGGATTCCTGGGGTGGGGCGGTGTCGGTATCGGCGAGATGACCGATGCACCGGCGGCGGGCGTCCTGCATAAGCAGGTCGATTTTCTGTTCCAGGTGGCCTTTGCAGCGACGGCGGCGACGATTGTCTCCGGCAGTGTCGCGGGCCGCATGAAGTTCAGTTCGTATCTGATCTACAGTGCCGTTATCACCGGTCTGATCTACCCGATCAGCGGGTTCTGGAAATGGGGCGGCGGCTGGCTCGACGCGATGGGCTTCTACGATTTTGCGGGGTCGATTCTGGTGCATGCGGTCGGTGGTTTCGCCGGTCTGGCGGGTGCGATTGTGCTGGGTCCGCGGATGGGCCGCTTCTCCAAGGATGGAAAACCGAAGGCGATGCCGGGCCATAACCTTCCACTTGCGGCTCTGGGCGTGTTTATTCTCTGGACCGGCTGGTATGGCTTCAATCCCGCCAGTCAGTTGGCGATTGTGGGATCGGACAACACGGCGGCGGTGATGAAGATTGCGGTCAACACCACGTTGGCGGCGGGGGCTGGCGGATTAATCGCCATGTTGTTGACCTGGGCTCTGCACAAGAAGCCGGAACTGTCGATGGCGCTCAACGGCATTCTCGCGGGTCTGGTGGGTATTACCGCCAACTGTGATTCGGTGACCAATGTCGAGGCGATCATTATCGGTGTGGTGGCCGGTATCCTTGTGGTCCTGGGGATCAAGCTGCTGGACAAGCTGCGGATCGATGATCCGGTGGGTGCCTGGCCGGTACACGGATTGTGCGGCCTCTGGGGCGGCTTGGCCACGTGGATCTTTGGCGGGCATCCGATGGTCGCGCAGATCGTCGGTTCGGTCGTGGTTCCCCTGTGGGCGTTCGGGACGATGTTTATTCTCTTTTCGGTGCTGAAGAGATTCGGTATGTTGCGGGTATCGGCAGAAGAGGAAATACGCGGATTGGATATCGGCGAGCATGGCGAGGAAGCCTATAGCGGGTTCCAGATCTTTACAACGGAATAAGGTAAACGTAACGCTTTTCCCGCGAACGGCTTGCCGTTCGCGGGCCAATCGAAAGGAAAATAAAATGAAACTGATCATTGCATACATACAGCCTGAGAGGCTGAACGCAGTCAAACAGTCGCTTTACGGCAACGAGATCTTTAAGATATCCGTAACCAATGCGCTCGGGTGCGGGCAGCAGAAGGGGTATCACGAGTCCTATCGCGGGGTTGATATTGAAGTCAACCTCCTCAAGAAGATCCGAATTGAGGTGGCCGTCAATGACGAGTTTGTCAAGCCCACCATCGACGCGATCATCGACGGAGCCCGCACAGGCAAGATTGGTGATGGAAAGATTTTTGTGATGACTCTGGATGAGTGTATACGGATTCGCACAGGCGAAACCGGAAAAGAGGCGATCGGCTGATGCGTCGCGGTCATGCCGTGTGTGAGGGATCGGTGCCTCCGATAAATATGGATAAACAAAAAACAGAAAAAGAAGCAAACAGAAGGAGAATATTGTAAATGAAAAAAATAATTACCACAGTAATGGCCGCCGGGCTGATGGCAGCGGCAGCTTCCGCAGAAGTAAGTACGACCTTTGACTTCGCGTCGGCCTATGTATTCCGCGGGGTAACATTTAATGATGGACCGGTATTCCAGCCGGGGATCGAAGCCTCCGGGCTGGGACTGCCGGAAGAGATGGGATCACTCTCCGTCGGTGCTTGGGGCAACTATGATTTAGTGGATTATGACGGTAATGTGGACTCTTCAGAGCTTTCTGAATTGGATCTGTATCTGTCCTATACGCTTCCTTCCATGGTTGACGGGTTGGACATTTCGTTTGGATATTGCGACTACACCTACCCGTCAGGTGGAGGGGAGTCTGATAAGGAGGTTAGTATCAGTGCTGGGTATGGAATGGAAGGGTTTAGTTTTGGCGCTGGATACTATGTTTTAACAGATTCAAGCGATACTGATCCCTATGTTGATTTTTCCGTAGGTTATGAAGTCACAATTTCTGATGCTATGGCAGCTTCGTTCGGTGCGCGTGCCGGGTTTATTGAATCCGGGTTCAGTGATTACGACCTCAGTGCGGGGTTGAGCTATGCACTGAACGATGTCTGGAGCATTGGGGCTTCTGCGGCGTATATCGGTCAGGGCGATGAAGATGAGCTTGCCGATACGGTCTATGGCCCCGGTGGAGTGATTGTTGGCGATCCCGGATACGACGTGGACTTCGTCAGTATGCTCAGCTTGAGCGCCTCTTTCTAAGGAATCTTTTCCCGTAGGAATGCCAGATGCCCTCTGCTTCGGCGGAGGGCTTTTTTCGTCTATGTGGACGATGCCCGCTATACGCTGAAAGAAGAAACCTTCGTTGAGTGGGACTTTGATATGGGGCATCTTGGCTGCCGTTTATAAGATTATTCAGATCGTCCTGGCGAAGGGATCTCCAGTTCGAAACCATCGTACGCCGGGACTAATGGGATGGTTGCGTCCAGCAAGGGCCGGACCGCGTTCGCGAAATCTGCAGGTTCCAATTCCGTGTAGTGGGTGGCGACGGCCAGCCGGGGTTGGGCCTCGTTCATGAGGCGGGCGAACGTGGACGGCGTCATGTGGCCCCACTCGTCGGCGCTCTTCTGGTGGCTATTCTTCATCGACGCCTCGCACACCACCACGTCTGCACCGGAACAAAACCCGGCAAGCTCCTTGGAATAGGTACAGTCGCCGGTCCAGACGAGCGACACATGGCCATCTGAGATCCGGTAGGCATAGTTGATTTTTGGGTGGCGGGTTTGAACGGCTTGCAGCGAAAAGCCGGTCCATTCGCGCGGAACACCCTCTTCCTGTCGCCAGCCGGGAAGCTGCCCGAGCCCGGAAACATCGAGATAGTCGCCAATCGACTCGGGGGCCACAAAAGAAACCGGATTCTCAACTCCGGGCATATTAAGCCGGGCAATGATCAGGCTGGCCAGATGGGCGACATGATCGGGATGCAGGTGGGTCATCAACACGTGATCGGCAGACGCGATCCACACCGGGTTTTCGAAGAGTCGGGTGGACCCGAGATCGATCACCAGCGAGCCGCAAGCCGCCTCGATACGGCCGCAACTGGTCTGTCCGCCCATCGGGAAACCGCCTCGTGTTCCAAGGAATGTGATTTTCATATCAACCTACTTGCTCGTGTTCACATATTCGCCCTGCCAGCCTTCGGCCGGCGGCTGCTCGATATACTGTTTAATCCGGCCTTTCAGCATGGTGGAGGGCGGATCATCGCCCAATCGCAGCGCCTCCTCCAGCCTGGCCAACGCCTCGTCGAAGCGTCTTTCCCAGTGGAGGCCCAGCGCCTCTTCATACAGGGCGACCGCCTCTTTCCTCTCCGGCTCAAGTTCGCCGCCGCGCGACAGCAGCTCGTACACCCGGATCGGCTGGGTCTTTCCTTTTACCACCAGCAGGTCCAGCAGGCGGACTTCAAACCGGTCGCCAACGGCCTCGCGTGTGGTTTCGCCGATCATGATGGAGGTTCCATACGGCTTGTTGCCCGACTCGAAGCGCGAGGCCTGATTCACGGCGTCACCCATGACGGTATAGGAAAAGCGGTTTTCCGACCCCATGTTGCCCGCCGTCACGGTCCCGCTGTTGATCCCCATCCGGACGTGCAGCTCGTGGCCATACTCCTGCTTCAGCTGGTCGCGCAGCTCCGCCAGCTTTTCCTGCTGCTCCAAGGCGGCGAGACACGCCGCCTCCGCATGGTTTTCCATCGGGAACGGCACGCCCCATTCGGCCATGATCGCGTCGCCCTCGTATTTGTCCACGTAGCCGCCGTGGCGCATGATGATTTCGGTCATGGGGCTGAGGTAGCGGTTGAGCAGCTCCGCCAGTCGTTCCGGGGCCAGATGCTCCGAGATGGTGGTAAAGCCCGCGACATCGGAAAAGAACATAGTGGCCTCCGCGCGCACGCCCTTGAGCGAAAAGCTGTCCGGATTGGTTTCGAGGTATTTCAGCACCTCGGTCGAAACCATGGTTCCGAACATGCCGCGCACCCGTTTCCGTCCGCGCTCCTCCTGCCAGTATTTCACCGCCACCATGCCCACGAAAACCAGACTCCAGACCACCATGGTTTCCAGCGGATTGGCCACTAGGTTCTTCACGCTCAGCAGCCAGTAGCTCAGGCCGGCCGCCGCCGCTTCCGCAACCATCAGGATCAGGAAGGAGATGAGTGACGGCGCACTCACCACCATCAGGATCACCACGATTCCGCCGAGAAGCATGCCCAGCAGGTTCCAGAAAATCATGCCCGCCGGCTCCCGAAGGATATCGCCGGCCAGCATGTTGTCGACCGCCGTTGCATGCACCTCGACGCCGGGAAACTCCGGGTCAAACGGCGTTGGAACCAGATCCTGCAGTGCGGCGGCCGAGGTGCCCACAAATACGATCTTGTCCAGAAACGCATCCTCGGGAACCTGCCCGTCCAGAATGTCTTTAACTGAAAAGGAGGGGAAACGGCTCGATCGGTAATTCAGGGTGAGACGCCCGTGACCATCGGTTGGAATGATTCCGCCCGCAACCTCGATGTGCTTCACGCCTGCGGCGCCCTCATTATCATAGATGATACCCACCTTTTTCACCTGGGCATACAGCCGGATGGCTTCCATGGAGAGCGAGGGATAGATGCGGTCGGGCCCGTAGGCATAGACCAGCGGGGTTGCGCGAATGATATTATCGTTATCCGGCCGGGTGTTGATGAACGCCTGTCCCGCCGCCCGTTCAGCCAATATCCTGATCGGAGCCTTTATGTTTTCCGCCTGGAACAGCCAGCCTCGGTCCGGCATGCCCTTTTCGAAAAACACGCCGCGGTAATACGAGTCATCGCCTTCAGCCGGTTTTCCAACCGGTGTATCACAACCGTGCAGGAAACAGCTCAGCACCGAGTCACCGGCAGCCAGTGTGTCGGCAAAGAGCACATCATAATCCGACCATTCCGGATCGATGCCCCGGATCGCGACGTCGTCGCCCCAAATGGTTTTCCATTCCTGTTCCAGGATGGCCGGCGAGGTGCGGTCGGGCTCGGCAAAGATAACGTCGAACACCACGACGGCGGCACCGCGCTGCCACAGGCTGTTCACCAGTTCCGCGAGCCGGTAGCGCGGCCACGGCCACTGCCCGTAGGCCTCCATCGAGGCATCATCGATATCGACGATGGCAATCTGTTCGCTCTGGACGGGCTTGGCCTGCTTCTTCAGGAAGAGATCGAACGCGCGGCGGGAAAAATCGATCAGGATCGGCGGTTCGAACACATAGCAGAAGGCCCCCGCCAACAGCAGGAAGAGTCCGACCATGAGTGGGAGGAGCCTTTTTTTCATGAATTCAATCCGCAATTATGCGTGATTCAGCGATTTTCGGCTACGGTACGGGGTGTCCTTGGGAGGGAGAGGAGGAGGATTCTCCCATTTCTGTTTCCGCAACCACCGTTGAATCGACAACCGGAGCAAACGGCTCCTGGGTCAGCGTTCTGGGTTCGTTCAGGAAATCGGAGAACGTTTTCGTTGGATCGCTTCCTTCCACATCATCCGGTGTTCCGGCATTCGGGGTCGTTCCCTGTTGCAGCGTCTGCATCTGGGAACGAGAGAGCATTCTTTGGTCGATTCCCCCCCGGTCACTGACCGTCACGACGGACGGCGATTCAACAATGAGGGTTTTGTTTCCCTGCGTCGCCGCAATGAAAATCTTTTTCCCTTCGGGAATCGCCATCACGGAAATCTGGTCCGCATCGGCTCCGGTG
>JAFGWS010000181.1 GCA_016937035.1 Pontiellaceae bacterium | reverse complement strand
GGGTAATTGAGCCGCATTTAAATTTAGAATTTGTTTCGGATTTCGAGTTTAGAAGTTCGAATTTTCACCTGATCAGTCAGATCAGGGTTTTGTTGAACGGGAAGCCGGCGATCCAGTCCGTCTGTTAAAAAAACGCAGCAATATTTGTCAGCTTGGGCTTGCCTTCACATCTCAGTCTATTTATCCTGCGGTGGTTGGGTCGATTTTTCAAAAAGTACGAAAGGTAACCATTGTGGCACAGATGACAGACAAGGATTGGCAGGAGCTCAAGGAGAAGCTGGCCGCCGACGGGCGATTCGAAAAGTTTATTCTCGGCGAATCGGAGCAGGAATATGTATCTTCCAGAGGAATGGACATCCTCCGTCTGCATGCCACGGATTTTGTGAACAAGCGATTGGCTCCGGCTAACCCGAAGAACGATGGCCGCCAGACACCGACCAAAGGACACCCGGTATTCATTGCTCAACACGCCTGCGGCTGCAATGATCGGGCAAGCCTGGCGCAGTTTTATCATATTGAAAAGGGGCGCGCCCTGACTCCAGAAGAAGTGGAACTAATTGTGAATGTGGTTCTTACGTGGATCGAGGAGAACATCGAGATTTAATCGATATCGCCCATTTCTGTAAAACCTTCCTGCGATGGACGGTTTTTCTTTTTTTGCCCCCATCGATTGAATATTCTGCGCCGAATATGGAACCCGTTATCGTTAAAAGAGCCGACCACTGCATCAGCCGCAAGAACATCAGTTCTGCGGCGGTTAAAGTTCTCTATCACCTGAAAGATTCCGGCTATAAAGCCTATCTGGTCGGGGGCGGCGTGCGAGACCTGCTGCTCAAACGCAACCCCAAAGATTTTGATGTTGTGACCAATGCCACGCCGGAGCAGATCCGCAAGCTTTTCCGCAACTGTCGACTGGTCGGCCGCAGGTTTCGGCTGGCGCATGTACTTTTTCGGGGGGAGACGATCGAGACCTCAACCTTCCGCGCACCGGTCCCGGAAGAGGAGGACGAAGCGTACAGCGAACATATTTTCTGCACGGGCGAGAGCGGGATGGTGACGCGCGACAATATTTTCGGCACACCGGAGCAGGATGCCCGGCGGCGTGATTTCACCATTAACGCGCTTTTTTATAACATTGCCGACTTTTCCGTGATCGATTATGCCGGGGGCTTGAGCGACTTGAAGGAGGGAATTATCCGTGTAATCGGCGATCCCGACAAACGCTTTGCAGAAGATCCGGTACGGATGATTCGTGCGGCCCGTTTTGCAGGAATGCTCGGGTTTGAGATAGAATCATCTGCATACGACTCCATCTGCCGCAACAAGGAACTGCTTACGCAAGCCTCGTCGTCGCGCATGTATGAAGAGGTTCAGAAGCTCTTTTTCTGTGGGAATGCCAAAGAGGTTTTTGGTTGGCTGGAGCGCTCCGATCTGCTTCATCCCATGTTTCACGATTTTTCGCACTGGATCGATGAAGATAGAGCCCGTCACGACTGGGTGATCCATACGCTTGAACAGATGGACCGCTGGCGGAAGGCGGGGCTGCAGGTTCATCCGTCGCTGCTCTTTGCGCTCATCTTTGGGGAATATCATGAGTTTCTTGCGGTGCAGCTTGAGGCGGATGGAGTATCTGCGCACGATGCTTGTAAGCTCGCCGTTCAGCAGCATCTGCGGGGCGTATGTGAAAACGTTCGCATACCAAAGATGGTGATTTATCAGGTCTCCGATATTATGGGAAGTCAGATCCGCTTTCAGCGGACCAAGGGTACCCGTTCGCAACGTTTCCTGCACACGGAGCGTTTTCTCGACGCGTTTCTCTATTTTAAGTTTTCGTCCAAGGTACATGGGCGCAATGCGGAACTGCTTGACTATTGGGCAGAGCAGCATGACAACCTTAAACACAAACCCCACTATAAGTAGGCGAGGACTTTTTTCTGTGCAGAACTCGGGGGAACGGGGATGGTTTATACGGGCGATTCGGCTCTGATAAACCTGCTCAATCGCTTTGACTTGTTGTTTCGGAGGCGGTAGGTTAGCTCCCTTGTTTTTTAGAAAATTTAGAGGAGGTTGCTGTGTCGCATCCGTTGGAACCGATTGTCGCTTTGCAGAAAAAAGATCGTCGTCTCATTAAAATCATGCGGGAAATCCGCGATATTCCCCAGCGCCAAAGTGATATTGAATCGCAGCTGGACGGCTCCAAAAAGAAGTTGGAGACGGCTCTGGAAAGCAGAAAGCATACAGAGGCCTTACTGAAGGATGTGGAGCTTGAAATTGAAGCCCGCAAAGAGACGGTCAACAAGTATAAGACACAGCAGATGGAGGCGAAAACGAACGATCAATACCGAGCTTTCGTAAAGGAGATCGGTGTGGTGGAGTCGGAAATTAAGGCGCTTGAGGAAAAAGAGCTCAAGCTGATGGAGGATCTCGAGCAGGGAAAGAACATTATTGCGGCCTGCGAAGAACGCCTCAATGCGGAAAAAGCCGAGATCGCCGATGAACTTGAAGAGCTGAGCGAGCGATGCGAAGAGCTGAAGGAACAGGCGGAGCGGCTAAAGGCTGACCGGGTACGCGCTGCCTCGTCCTGCGACCGGAATCTGCTGCAGAAATATACGCGGATTCTTAACAACAAAAGTGATTATGCGGTGGTTATGGTGGAGCCCGGCGGTCATTGCGGCGGATGCCATATGAAGCTCCCTCCTCAGGTGATACATGATGCCCGGAATCCGACCAAGATTGTGACGTGTAACTTTTGCGGAAGAATCGTCTATAATCCGACTTATAATGAGGTGTAATTCGTAATACGTAATGCGTAATGCGTAATGCGTAATACGTAATGCGTAATGCGTAATGCGTAGTGCGTAATAAGGCGGAGAACTTCGATCCAGGGGTTGTTTTTCAAACTTCAAATTTAAAACTTTACAGCAGACAGGGTGTATCGGTCGCTCGCTTCGTTGAGGAGCGG
The DNA here is from genome assembly GCA_016937035.1 of Pontiellaceae bacterium. Next base: position 398 of record JAFGWS010000181.1, on the reverse strand, counting down.
GAGGAAAGTCCGGACTCCGAAGGGCAGGACGTTCCGTGGTTAACGCGGGAACTCCGGTGCAAGATCGCCGGAGATGGAAAGTGCCACAGAAAATATACCGCCGTCCCGCACTTTTGTGCGGGAAGCACGAAGCACGAATGACGAAGCTCGAAACCGTTCGAATTTCGGAATTCGGGTTTCGGATTTCCCCGCTCTGCGGGGCGGTAAGGGTGAAATGGTGGGGTAAGAGCCCACCGCCCCGAGGGTAACCGAGGGGGCAGGGAAAACCCCGTCCGGAGCAAGATCAAATAGGGAACGAGAAGCGGCCCGCTTCGTTTGAGTTTCGGGTTGATCGCACTAGATAAATGATCGACCCCGCAAGGGGAACAGAATCCGGCTTACCGCCCTGTCTGCTTTTT
>JAFGWS010000180.1 GCA_016937035.1 Pontiellaceae bacterium | reverse complement strand
GACTCAATACGCTGGTGTCGGCGTATTTCGATGCCGCCGAATTCCGCGCCATGAATCATGAACCCACGTATATGAAGGACTGGCTGGCGCACCTCGAACAGCTGATTGCCGCCATGGGCGGCAAAGAATTGCAAGGTGCGGGCAAAGTCAGCCACCGGCAGGCGCTCAATCGTGCCGAAGCGGAATATGCCAAATATCGAACCCTGCTGGCCGAACAACCTTCTGAAGCGGAAGCGGCCTATCTGGAAAGCTTGAAAGGGATTCAGAAGAAAATTGCGGAAAAACCAGAGGATCTGAATGAGCGATAAACGCAGAGTTTATTCCGTTGCGGAGGTGAACCGCAAGGCACGGATGGTGCTGGAGAGCGGCATCGGCGAAGTGTGGGTGGAAGGCGAGCTGTCGCGCGTGACAATCCATTCAAGCGGGCACTGGTATTTTACGCTGAAGGACGAGAGCGCGGCGGTTTCGTGTATGATGTTCCGCAAGGATAACGTGCGTGTTTCCTTTCGACCGAAGGACGGCATGAAGGTGCAACTCTTTGCACGGCCGAGCCTTTATGAATCAGGCGGTCGCTATCAGCTGATCGCTTCAGCGATAGAGGAGGCGGGTAAAGGCAATCTTCAGGAGCAGTTTGAAAAGCTGAAGGCCAAGCTGGCGGCGGAGGGATTATTTGACGCAGAGCGGAAGAAGCCGCTTCCGCTGCTGCCGCGCCGGATCGGAGTGGTGACCTCGCCGACGGGGGCGGCGGTCCGTGACATCATTCAGGTGTTGACGCGTCGCTTTCCGAATATTCAGGTTTTGCTAGCACCGGTGAAAGTGCAGGGCGAAGGTGCGGCAAAGAGTATTGCTGCAGCGATCGATTATTTGAATAAAGTAGGTCAAGCGTCCCGCTTGACGAGGGGCAAGCGGGACGCTTGCACTACTTTCTTTAATCCGCATCTTCCGCTGGAGATTCATGCACGAAATCTTCCGCATTGGACGCAGGAGGGGATGACTTATTTCGTGACGTTTCGTTTGGCGGATTCAATTCCGGCAGCGAAACTTCGACAGTGGTCGAATGATCGTGAAATATGGATGAAGGATCATGACGAACCTTACAGCGATGAGGAGAAAAACGAATATCATCGGCTGTTTTCGGAAAAGATTCAGGGTTGGCTGGATGCAGGGATGGGTTCATGTCTGCTGAAAAAGCCGGCGGTGGCGAAGCTCGTTGGTGATGCGCTGATGAAATTTGACGGGGATCGATACGATTTGGGCGAGTGGGTTGTGATGCCGAATCATGTTCATCTGCTCGTTACGCCGCGATCCGGATACACGCTTTCGGATCTGCTGCATTCATGGAAATCGTATACAGCGCATGAAATCGCGAAATTAGAAGGTGTCGATGGGGCGGTTTGGCAGCACGAATCGTATGATCACATTGTGCGCAGCCCGGAGCAGCTTGTTCATTTTGAAAACTATATTCATGAAAATCCAGGGAGGGCGGGTGTTAAAGTAGAGCAAGCGTCTCGCTTGCAATGTGTTTCTGGGGAGGGCAAGCGGGACGCTTGCTCTACGTTGCCGCTCGACGTGCTGATTGTGGGGCGCGGCGGCGGAAGTATAGAGGATTTGTGGGCGTTTAACGAAGAGGTGGTGGCGCGGGCGATTGCGCGCTCTGAAATTCCGGTGATTTCGGCGGTGGGCCACGAGATCGATTTTACGATTTCGGATTTTACAGCGGATGTACGGGCACCGACACCTTCAGCCGCCGCAGAGCTGGCGGTGCGAGAAAAGAGCGAGCTGGTGGAGGCGGTGGCGCGCTGCGATCGACAGCTGCGGCAGGCGTTGCGAGCGATGGTGCAGGAATTTCGTTTGCGCTTAAATCGTCAGGCGCACAGTTATGTGTTTCGCGAGCCGGAAAATCTGGTGCGGCAGTATCGTCAGCGGTTGCGGTCGCTGGAGACGCGGATGGGCGATCTGCTGAAGCTGGGCGTGCAGCAGGGGAATCGCCGGATTGAAAACGCTCATGTTCGGGCGGTGCATGCGCTGGAGGGCGCGGTGCAGCAGCGATATCAGCGGGTGGATGAGTGTTCGGTGTTGATGCGGCACCGGATGGAGCGTAAGGCGGAGCGCGAGCGGTATCGGTTGGAGCGGATTCAGGGGCAGCTGCGGATGCTTAATCCGCTGGCGGTGCTGGGGCGCGGCTACAGTCTGACCCGGCGGCCGGACGGTTCGGTGGTGCGGAGTGCTACCGTGTTGGCATCGGGCGATACCATAATTACGCAGTTTGCCGATGGGCAGGTAGAATCCGATGTTCACGGTAAATAACCTTGCATATTCAAGGTTGGGGTTTTAATTTGCTTTGCATGAGACGGGTTTATCAATCGCTTTTGGAGGAATATCTGGAGCTGTTTCCCTGCGTTGCAGTGGTCGGTCCGCGCCAGTGTGGGAAAACCACGCTGGTGAAATCGTTGGGAAGTCCGTGGTACTATTTTGACGCTGAGAGTGCGGCCGATCTAGCTGCGATTGAACCGGACCCTGAGCAGTTTCTGCGTTTATATTCTGAGCGGACCATCATCGATGAGGCTCAGATGCTTCCGGGGCTGTTTTCTGCCCTGAGGGTTGAAGTTGATCGAGACCGGGCAAAGAAGGGTCGCTTTGTTATCACAGGATCAAGCTCTCCGGAACTGATGCGTTCGGTTTCGGAGACGTTGGCGGGGCGTGTCGGGATTATTGAAATGTCGCCTTTTCTTTGGGCGGAAACAGTGCGGGGAGAGATCGGGCAACCCATTCGGATGATTGCTTCCGGATCCTGCTCGCCGCGAGATTTGGCGGGGGTCGAGATTGTTGAAGCGACGTCAGGACGGGTGGCCGACTATTGGTTCAAAGGGGGATATCCAGAGCCGTGGTTGACAGATGACGCTCGTTTTTCAGAGCGGTGGATGGATCACTATGTTCGAACCTATCTTCAGCGCGATGTGGGGCAACTTTTTCCGGGACTGAATCGGGAAAAATTTCGCTTATTTGTTCAGGTGTTGGCGGGGCTGTCGGGCCAGACACTGAACTATTCAGAAGTGGCTCGAGTGCTTGGCGTTTCTCAGCCGACGGTTCGCGACTATTTTGAAATTGCTCACGGAACATTTCTTTGGCGCAAGCTTCCGGCCTATGAAAAGGATGCACTTAAGCGTATTGTGAAGGCTCCCAAAGGGTATTTTCGTGATTCCGGGCTGCTGCATTATTTGATGCGGATTCCCGACCTGCAGGCCTTGCTGGGGCATCCTATGGCAGGGCGTTCCTGGGAGGGGGTGGTGGTGGAAGAGATTTTGCGGCAATTGAATGCTTTGGGCGGCTCGTTTGATCCGTATTATTATAGAACAGCGGCCGGTGCGGAGGTGGATCTGGTGTTGGAGGGCATGTTTGGGTTGGTACCCATTGAGATCAAGCGGGGTCAGCGAGTGGATCAGCGCGATTTGCGGGGGTTGAACAGCTTTGTAAAGGAACGGGGATGTGCTTTCGGTATCGTTGTGAACAATGATCTAGCTCCTCGATTGTATACGGAGAAAATTGTTGGTATTCCATTTGGGTGTTTGTGAGGATTGGAGGGAAAATGATGGACGCAAAAATTACAGATTTTGAGCAGGCGTTAGGGCGGTTGGAAAAGTTGGTTGCGGATATGGAAGGCGGCGAACTGAGCCTGGAAGAGATGATCCGGCACTTTGAAGAAGGCTCGGAGCTGGTGGATGTGTGCACCCATAAGCTCAATGAGGTGGAGCAGAAAATTGAGAAGCTGGTAAAGAAGGACGGCGAGTTGGTCGAAGCGCCCTTTGAGGTGGAGGAATGACCGGACGCAGGAAATGGATTTTGATCGGATTCTGCGCGTTGATGTTCGGCAGTGCGCTGATTTCGGCGCTCCAGCGCTCATCAAATACCGCTCCGCCGGAGATGCCTCCGCAGGATGCCGTAAACTATGCCCACCGATTAAACGACATTATGGCGAACGTGGCGGATAAGGTAAAATCCTCTGTGGTCGTCATTCGCACCGAAAAAGTCAGGTTTACCATCCATCGGGACCTGTTGGGAAATCCGTGGTATGGCGAACGGGAAAACCTGATGGGCGAGGGTTCCGGTGTAATCATTGATGAACGCGGCTATGTACTGACCAGTTGGCATGTGATTGAGGGTGCCATGGCGCAACGGATTGAAGTGGTGCTTAACGATGAAACAAAACTTCCCGCCCGCTACGTGGGCCATGACCAGGCGACCGACCTCGCCGTGTTGAGAATCGACGGCGGCGATCGGACCTATCCCGCCATCGAGCCCGGCGATTCTGACAGTTTGCGTGTGGGGCATATGGTGATGGCAATCGGTTCGCCTTACAGTCTCCAGAGTTCAGTTTCAATGGGCCACGTCAGTCAAAAAGGGCGGCACATGCAGATTTTGCCCTATGAGGATTTTCTTCAGACCGATATGGCCCTGAATAAAGGCAACAGCGGCGGCCCGCTGGTGGATGTAGACGGTCGGCTGGTCGGCATCAATGCCGCAATTCTCGGCGAAGGAACCGGGATTGCTTTTGCGGTGCCCTCGAATCTGGCGATGGCGGTGGCAAACTCGCTGATGAAGAATGGGCAGCATGAATGGCCGTGGATCGGGGCGTTTTTCCGCGAGAACGAGGGGCGGGTCGAAATTGAAAATGTCTATGTCGATACCCCGGCGGCCCGAGTTGGGCTGCGGACGGGCGATGAGGTGCTTTCGGTAAATGATAAATCCGTCCATAAAGCGGATGATGCGCTTCGCGAAATCTTTAATCATGTGGTCGGCAACGAGGTCCGGTTGGTGCTCCAACGGGCGGGCGGTGCCCCGTTCTCCGTCAACCTTACGCTGGAACAGTTTCCCGGACGACCCTATTAAGGCGAGTTTCTATGGCAAAAAAGAAGAACAGTCGGCAGGTGGCTGCCGAAATTATTGCTCAATGGCTGACGGACGGAAGTTTTCCGGATCGACAATTAGCCAAGGTGCAGGAAAACCATGCTTTCGTTTTGGAGGTGGTGAACGGCGTTGTACGCAACCGCGCGGTGTTTGAATGGCTCGGACAAAAGTGGATCAGAAACGCTCCGGTTGAATATGTGCTGGCGGTTTTATATGTGGGCCTCTATCAACTGCTGTTTATGGAAGTAGAGCCCTATGCCGCGCTGAATGAAACCGTTGAAGCCGCCAAGATTCACCCCGGCGGCCCCGGCGCAGCAAAGATGGTGAATGCCGTATTGCGGCGGGCTCAGCGCGGGCGCGAGGAAGTGTTGAGCGATCTGGAAAAACAACCGCCCCACGTTCGTTTGTCGCACCCGAAGCTGTTGCTGGATCGTTGGTCTAAGCAATACGGCGAGGCCGACGCGATGAAGCTGGCGGAGTGGAATAATCTCCCGCCTTCCACGACGCTGCGGATTGAGCAGTCGGCGGTGGATGCCGCCGAGTTTATCGATCGGCTGCGTGCGGCGGATATCGAGCCGCTGCTGCACCCATTTTCGGACCGGGAAATCTTTCTGGTGCTGCCACGCGGCGTTGCCGTGAGGAAGGTGCCGGGCTATGAAGAGGGCTGGTTTGCCGTACAGGATCCGGCCACGTCCGTTTCTGTTGATCTGCTGGCTCCGCGCCCCGGCGAGGTCGTGCTCGATGCGTGCGCTGCTCCGGGCGGTAAAACCGCGATGATGGCCGGGCGAATGAAGGGCCGCGGTGAACTGGTTGCCATGGACCTGCACGAAGATCGAATCGCGGTGCTGCGGGAAAATCAGAAACGAATGAAGCTGGATAGCCTCGAAATTGTTCAGGGCGATGCACGCGATCCAAAGGCCGCGCTGGGCGATCGTCAATTCAATGCTGTTTTGGTCGATGTTCCCTGTCTGAATACCGGCGTGCTCCGCCGTCGGGCCGATGCGCGGTGGCGGATTGATCCGGAGCGGATTAAAAACATTACGCAGTTGCAGTTCGAGATCCTTTCCGCCTGCGCGGAATTGCTGAAGCCGCGCGGTCGAATCGTCTACAGCACGTGCAGTCTTGAAACCGAAGAAAACGAAGATTTGGTCGCCCGCTGGATGAGTGCGCATCCCGAGTTCCGTCTGGTGAAAACCAGTAAGTGTTTTCCGCCTGAATCTGAAACCGACGGCGCTTTCGCCGCTTTGCTTCAGCGAAAGTAGCGCTGTATATCGCCGATGAAACCGCCTAAGCCCATCACCGCAACCGCGCCCGGCAGTTTGATGCTGCTCGGCGAGCACGCGGTGCTCCACGGCCATCCGGCGCTGGTTTGCGCGATTGATCGCTCCATCACAGTTCGATTGACTCCGTGCACGGATCAGCTGCTGACGATTAATTCCGCGCTGGGGCAATACGAAGCTCCGCTTGATGCGTTGGCCGATCATGCCTCGTTCCGCTTTGTGCTTCAGGCGATCCGTCAAAACAGAGCGGCGCTTCCGCGCGGTTTTAACCTAGCGATTGAGTCCGAGTTTTCGAGCGATATCGGTTTCGGTTCTTCGGCGGCGGTGACCGTGGCAACGCACGCTGTGCTTGCGCACTTCTGTAATCGCCCGTTTGATCGGAAAGCACTTTTTTCAGCGGCGCTGGAAACCGTCCATACGGTGCAGGGGCGAGGCTCAGGCGCGGATTTGGCGGCGGCGGTTTTCGGCGGCGTGGTGGGCTACACAAACCAACCTTCTTTCGATCCCGTGGCGCTGTCGCTTCCGCTGACGGCGGTTTATTGCGGATACAAAACACCGACGCCGGAGGTGATACGGCGGGTAGAGGCGCTGCGTTCGGCCGATCCGAAGAAGTATGAGCAGATCTATGAGGAGATCGGACGGAGTGCGCTGCGTGCTGTTGACTGTCTGCGTGAGCACGATTTCGACGGCTTCGGCGCTGTTTTGAATCGGAATCAGGAGCTGATGGATGCCATGGGCGTAAATACGCCGGAGCTGGCGGAAATTGTCGCGGCGCTTCAGCAGGCTGACGGCGTGTACGGCGCAAAAATTTCAGGCTCGGGAATGGGTGACTGTGCCGTTGGAATCGGACGTGCAGCGTTGCCGGAGCTGGCCTATTCGGTATACCATCTGAATATTTCTCCGGAGGGAGTGAAGCTTCATGAATAAACAGGAATGGAAAAAGCGGTTATACGTCATCATCTTTGAGGCGGATACGCCGGGCGGAAAACTGTTCGACGTTCTGCTCTTTCTCGCGATTATGGCGAGCGTGTTGATCACTATGCTCCACAGCGTCTCCTCGATTCGGTCTGTTCATGGAGATCTTCTTTTTGGATTAAACTTGGCGTTTACCGCACTCTTTACCGTGGAATATCTGCTTCGGTTATGGTGCGCAAAAAACACATTCCGCTATGCCCGCAGTTTTTTCGGGGTGGTGGATCTGCTCTCCATTCTTCCGGTTTATCTAAGTAGACTGTTTCCCGGCTCGCGCTTTCTGGATGTGGTCAAGGTGCTGCGAATGCTCCGTATTTTCCGAGTGCTTAAAATGTCGCAGTATGTCGGCGAGCAGGATCTGCTCCTGAAATCGCTGATAAACAGCCGCCGGAAAATCGGCATCTTTCTGGTCGCAGTCATGTCCATTGTCGTGATCGTCGGCTCGCTGATGTATGTGATCGAGGGCGAGACGAACGGATTCAGCAGCATTCCGCGATCGGTCTATTGGGCCATTGTAACGATCACCACGGTGGGCTATGGCGATATCTCGCCGCAGACGCCGCTCGGTCAGCTCCTTGCCTGCTTTCTTATGATTGTTGCGTACAGCATCATTGCTGTTCCAACCGGCATCATCACCGCCGAGCTCGGGATGGAAAGTGCCCGCCGCAACAAAGCCCGTCCCTGTACCGCTTGCGGTCAGACCGAGCACGATACCGACGCCCTCTTCTGTAAACGCTGCGGAACTCAACTCACGTCGCCTTCGGCATAACCCCCCGGAAATCGGAAGCAACCGCATATAAACCGGAGGTGCTGCCCCGTACAGCCTGCACTATGTGCCGGCTATGTCCCCTCGGGATGACTCTGAAACCGGACAAGGCAGGCAGGATGCCCGCGATACGGCAAGGCAGGCAGGGATGCCCGCGGTACAAGCAAGAGATGGCCAAAACCCTCAACTCCTTGACAATACGCCGATAAAAAGAATTGAAGCATCGGTGCGGGGAGCATACTATCCCCATAGATAGGTTGGGTATGCCGAGTTCCACCTCGGTTCACGGCTCAGTCCAACATCAAGATGACACCATGTGGGCCCCTCATATCCTCCTGCTTTTAACCTGCTTCGGTCATGAGGATATTTGTGAGAAGCAGGAGGGATAAAACCCTAATCGTTGGGAGGTATGAAATGAATGATGATCCAATTCCGTTCGATACTATTCGAGATCAATTTCGTAGTGGAGAACTTTCTCTTCAGAGCAATGAATATCTCTTAAGATGCTCAAGGGGGTTAGCTAGTCAAGCAATCAGTAATTCATTCATTCAACATCACGCAACAATTATAGCAGAGGCAATTCAGCACATTCTACTAACCAGACTTTTAGCAGAGCAAGAGAGTCGAAATAGAAAAACAACTAATGTAGTAATAATTCTTGCAGGAATGACGCTGGCTTCCACATTGGTCCAGATTGGAGTTGCACTCTGCAAATCATAAAAGAAAGTGCAAAACAATAAAGCAATAGTAAACTTGGCAATGGACATCCGTTGAGAAGAAAGCGCGACAGCACAGGTCTTTCTGGGAAGGCGTAGTCGGCCACCCAGAAATGAAATGAGTGCACCCCATAAGGAAAACAGCAAAGTAATGAGTCTGGCGAGGTGATGGGTGTTGCCCTGAATCTGACACAAAGCTCCGAGAAAATTGTAATTTGGGGTGGAAGCCGATCCCTTTATTGCGAGCGCAGGCCACGGGAATAGGAGCGATCCATGACGAGCTCGTATTCAAAAGAATCTATGCCCGTTTCAGCATGCATAAACACGCCGAAGGATTGCCCGGGGAGCCGGATGTAGGAAAGCTGCTTGTCCGCTTCTGAGAGGGGTTGGGGTACAACAGTGACACACTTCACTGGAGGCCGCTTCCTACTGGCGGACACGGTGGTGCAGGAAATGACCAGCCATATTTTTTACTTTTTTTTCTATATTTAACTTGTGTTTAAGCACTAAGCGGAGAAATTTTCGAAAATCCGAGGCGCGGAGGGGAATGCGGTAGGAATTGGGGCGCGTGATAAAGTCGGTGCTTCCGGCTTGGTTTGGGGGTGCGGTTTAGGCATGATCCCGCCCTATTTTCAGCAGGGGCAGTTTTGCTCTGGTGTTCTGGGTAAGGATGGAGCGATTTTTTGGAAGCACAGGTTGGTCAGTTTGATGTTTTAGGGCGGGATCCTTCGTGTAAGGCGCGGCGCGGTCGGCTGCATACAGCACACGGAACGGTGGAAACGCCGGTTTTTATGCCGGTGGGTACGCAGGCGACGGTGAAGTGTATGACGCCGCGCGAGATGGAGGAGATGAATTGTGAAATCCTGCTGGGAAATACCTATCATCTGAACGATCGCCCGGGGCCGGATTTGGTCGAGCGCATGGGCGGGCTGCATCAGTTTATGGGCTGGGATCGCTCGATTTTAACGGACAGCGGCGGATATCAGGTTTTCAGTCTGGGGAGCATGAATAAAATTACCGACGAGGGCGTGGCGTTTCAGTCGCACACCGATGGGCGGAAACATTTTATTGGGCCGAAGGAGTCGATGGCGATTCAGCGCAAGCTGGGTTCGGATATTGCAATGGTTTTTGACGAGTGTCCTCCCTACCCGTGCGACAAGGATTACGCTTGCAAAGCGGTGCGCAGAACCCTAAATTGGGCGGCTATTTGCAGGGAAGCGCCTCGAGCGGATGGGCAGCTGTTCTTCGGCATTGCGCAGGGCAGCGTTTTTTCCGATTTGCGCGAGGAGTGCGCCAAGGCGTTGGTCGAGATGGATTTTGACGGCTATGCGATCGGCGGCGTGAGTGTTGGGGAACCCGACGAGCTGATTTTGCGGGGGGTGGACGATACGGTTGATCATCTGCCGCAGGAGAAGCCGCGCTACCTGATGGGCGTGGGTGAAATGGCCCAGATGGTGGAGTCGGTGGCGCGCGGGGTCGATATGTTCGACTGCGTGATTCCGACGCGGCAGGCGCGTAACGGAACGGTTTCGACGCGGCGCGGACGCTACCCTGTGAAGGCGGCGGTCTATAAGGAAGACACGCGTCCACTGGAAGAGGGATGCACTTGCTATGCGTGCAAACATTTTACGCGGGCCTATGTGCGGCACCTGCTGAATGTGGGCGAGATTCTGGGGCTGCGTTTGGTGACGATGCATAATCTGCATTGCTACCTGGATTTTATGAGCGATATGAGGAAGTCGATAGAGGCAGGGAGCTTTGATGCGTTCCGCAAGGAGTTTCATGCCGGCTATCGTGTGATTTGTGAGGAGCATACGGTGCGCAGCGCCGGGCTGAAATGAGCGAAAAAAAACAGTTTAAGCCGTTCGCAGTGGTCCTTTGGGGGCTGCTCGTCGGACTTTTCATGTTTGGATGCGACTCGAAAGAGGGGCTTCTGGGTTCTTTGGATCGTGAGTCCGCTCCTTTTGACGGACCGACTCAGCGGTTTGTGCTG
>JAFGWS010000179.1 GCA_016937035.1 Pontiellaceae bacterium | reverse complement strand
CCGCGCCAGTATGGAAATAATCTCTACTACACCGAATTTCGTAATGGTGCATTTTATCGAGCGGACGGAACCAAAATTAAGTCGTTGACTGACGGCCCCCTAAAACCCTCCGAAGCGGAGTGTGTTTATAAAGGAAGTCAGACCACCGAGAAGCCTGCGGGCTATGAGAGTGTTCCTAATAGTGCATGGTGCACCGCCATCAGTACGGACTCAGAAAATCGTCCGGTGATGGGCTACACGCTTTACCTGAGCAACGACGACCATCGCTACCGGATGGCCTTCTGGGATGGAACCCAATGGATTGATCGCGAAGTGGCGTATGGCGGCAAGTGCCTGTACCCCGCGGAGAGCAGCTATACCGGCTTGATTGGCCTTTCGCCGTCTGATCCATCCTGTGCGGCGATCTCTACAGACGTAGACCCCAAAACCGGGGAAGATTTTGGCGGAAAACACGAGATTTTTACGGCAGTGGTAACTGCTGGTTATGAACGAGACGAGATTCAATGGAAACCAGTCACCCACAATTCCAAACAGCGAAATATTCGCCCCATGTTTGTGGAGGGCGACGGCTATCGCGTACTGGTTTGGTTGTCCGGCGATTATAAGACATACACAGACTATGATTGCGATGCCGTAGGCGTTGTGTTAGACCGTCCGTGATTTTTTATCCGTAATCAGAATGAGAAGGGAAAGCTATGAATAAACCGGTTTCATATTTTGTGGGAGGAATCCTTGTCGGGGCATTGATTGCATCGGCGGGTTTTGCACTGAGCCAATATGCGCAAAAGGGCAGCGGTGGAGACCAAAAGGTCCTCAAGCTCGGACACGGCTTGAATACTGAGCACCCGGTTCACAAGGCCATGGAGTTCATGAAGACGCGGCTGGAGGAGCTTTCCGGAGGCTCCTTAACCATTGATATCTACGCGGGATCGGTTCTTGGATCGGAAAACCAGTGCATCGAGATGCTCCAGAATGGATCGTTGGACATGGCTAAGGCCTCCGCGGCTACCATGGAAAACTTTGTCCCGGAAATATCGGTCTTTGGTCTTCCCTACATCTTTCGGGATGCCGATCACTATTGGAACGTGTTGAACGGCCCGGTCGGAAAGCGGCTGCTGGAGGCGGGAGAATCCAAATCTTTATACGGCCTCTGCTACTACGATGCAGGAAGCCGCAACTTTTACACGAAGGACAAGCCGATCCGTACGCCGGACGATCTCCTGGGGATGAAGATCCGAGTCATGTCGAGTCCAACCGCCATCGCCATGGTTGAGGCGATGGGGGCCTCGCCCACGGCAATCGATTGGGGCGAACTCTATTCGGCGTTGCAGCAGGGAACTGCAGACGGCGCGGAAAACAATCCGCCTAGTTTTACTTCCAGCAAGCACTACGAGGTCTGCAAGCACTTTACGCTCGATGCCCATTCCCGGATTCCCGACATGCTGATCATCAGTACCAAGACTTGGAAAAAGCTCAATAAGAAGGAGCGGGAATGGATCCAGCAGGCGGCCGATGAATCTTCCGTTTACCAGCGCAAGCTCTGGCAGGAAGAAACGGTGAAAGCCTTGGAATTGGCTAAGGCCGAAGACGTCGAAATCTACGAGGTGGATACAGAGGCCTTTGCGGCAAAGGTGGCTCCCATGCTGGAAAACGTCGAAAATCCTGATGTCCGCAAGTTGCTTAAAGAGATTTCCGAGGTGGAATGATGTTGGACGTGTTACTGAAACTCAAGAAGGGGATGATCACTGCCCTCAACTGGGCCCTGATCGTTGCGGTATTCATGCTGGTTGCCAGCGTCGTGTGGGGGGTCTTGACACGCTCCCTTGGAAGCCTGGTGGTGAAGATGGCCGGCGATTCGGGATGGGAGCCCTGGAGCTGGCTTCCCACAGGACAAGCCACTTGGACGGAAGAGCTTGCCCGGTTTCTCCTGATCTGGGTTTCCCTGCTGGGCGGCGCGGTGGCCTTTGGAACAAAAGGACATCTTGGGGTCGATTATTTTGTCGGCAAGTTCGATCCTGATGCCCGGAAACTCATGATGGTGGTTTCGCATCTGATCGTTCTCTTCTTTGCGGCGGCGGTTTTCCTGTATGGCGGCTGGCGTGTGGTGGGCGGTGCCATGGAGCAGAAGACGTCGGCGTTGACGTTCCTTAAGATGGGACACGTCTACATGGCGCTTCCGATTGCCGGGGTGTTCATGGTATTGTTTACCATCGAAAACCTGATCGAAACGCTGGTCACTCCGGCATCGAAGCTGGATGAACCTGAAGCAGCAGTGGAGGTGGACTAATGGGTACCATCGCCATTGTGCTGATTGTTGTTTTCGTGCTGTTGCTGGTCATGAATGTTCCGATCGCGGTATCGATCGCGTTGGCCTCGTTTTTTGCCGTAATTGCCGCCGGTATTGATCCGACGGTGGTCATTGCAGGAAAAATGGCCAATGGGGTCAACAGCTTTGCGCTGCTGGCCATTCCCTTCTTTATTCTCTCCGGCCACCTCATGGGACGGGGCGGCCTGGCTCGACGCCTGATCGATTTTGCCGCAACGCTTGTCGGTCGTCTCCCGGGCGGCCTGGGTTATGTCAACACCCTCACCTGCATGCTTTTCGGCTCCATTTCGGGGTCGGCCGGAGCCGCCGTGTCTTCGGTGGGCGGCTTCATGATTCCTGAAATGAACCGCAAGGGGTATGGGCGCGAATTCAACGTGGCCGTCACGACGACCGCCGCCACGACGGGGCTTTTGATTCCGCCGAGCAATATCATGATCGTCTATTCCGTGGCAGCGGGATCGGTGTCGATTGCCGCCATGTTTATGGCGGGGGTTCTGCCGGGTATTATCACGGGGTTGTTCATTATGCTGGTGGCTGGGATCATTTCCGCGTTTTCCGGCTATCGGGGCGATCTTGTTGAAATGCCGAAGTGGAAGCCGCTGGCGGCCACGGGCATTGTTGCGTTCCTCCTGATTTCGATCATTGGGTTGAACATGGGTTGGATTCCTGCCGCGTTCCCCGGGACCAAGATGGGAATGGGTATGCTTGTTTTCATTGCGGTGTCCGTGGCCTGCTGCGCCTGCTTCAAAACATTCCGTCGCGCCTACATGACCCTTCTGCTGATTCTGATCGTGATCGGCGGCATTCTGAAGGGCGTCTTTACGGCCACGGAGGCGGCGGCCATTGCGGTGGTCTACTCCTTTATCCTTTCCGTCATGGTTTATCGCGAAATCAAGTTCAGGGAGCTGCCCGACATCCTGTTGCAGACCGGGATCACCACGGCCGTCGTCATGTTGCTGATCGGGGCCAGTTCCGGTATGAGCTGGATCATGACCATCGCCAACATCCCTCAGACAGTGAGCGCTGCCCTTCTGGGGCTTTCTGATAATCCGATCATCATCCTGCTCTCCATAAACGTCCTGCTTCTGTTTGTGGGAACGTTCATGGACATGACGCCGGCGGTATTGATCTTTACACCGATTTTCCTTCCGGTGGTCGGCAAGCTGGGCATGCATGAAGTCCATTTCGGGATCATGATGATCGCAAATCTCTGTATCGGATTGTGCACGCCTCCGGTTGGGACCTGCCTCTTTATCGGCTGCGGCGTCGGAAAGACCACGATTGCGAAGGTGACCAAGACTATGCTTCCCTTCTTCGGGGCAATGGTTGCGGCGCTGATGGTCATCACCTATGTTCCTTCCGTCTCGCTCTGGCTCCCGGTGCAGTCCAACCAGCTCAAGGCGGAAGAAGTGAAAAAATCCACATTCATGCGTAAAGCCAAGAGTGAAGAACCTATAAAAGAAGCCGCAACTGTGAATGAAGAAAAGGATGCGAATGCGGACGCTCAGTCTGCACCGTAGTGGATGATGTATACGGCGTTGATTTCAGGGTCTTTTTTCTAGGTTTTAAGCAGTTCCTGCACATCGTTCCAGGTGAGCGACTGGCCGAGGTCGCCGTCTTTTTCGAGGGCGGCATCGATCACGCCTTTTTTCTTCTGCTGCATCTGGAGCACTTTTTCTTCGACGGTGTTCTGGGTGATGAGCTTGATGCTGTAAACGGTGTTTTTCTGGCCGATACGATGAGCGCGGTCGGTGGCCTGATCCTCGACGGCGGGGTTCCACCACGGATCAAAGTGGATGACCATGTCGGCGCCGGTCAGGTTGAGCCCGCTGCCGCCGGCTTTAAGGCTGATGAGAAAGAGCGGGATGGAGCGGTCGGTGTTAAATGTGCGAACGCGGTCCTGTCGATCTTTGGTGGAGCCGTCGAGGTAGCAATATTTCAGCTCGCGCGCCTCCAGCTCTTCGCGAATGATGGCGAGCATGGAGGTAAACTGACTGAAGACGAGGATGCGATGGCCGGCGTCGATCGCTTCATCGACTAGTTCAAAGAAGAGCTCGAGTTTGGCGGAGGGATATTCGCTCTTGAGGCCGGGTAGTTTAAGCAGGTCGAGATGACAGCAGGTCTGG
>JAFGWS010000178.1 GCA_016937035.1 Pontiellaceae bacterium | reverse complement strand
GGGAGGTTTTATGCGGATTATTTTCAGGAGTTTGTGTGCAGTTGTATTCGTCGGGCTATGCTGTGTTTCGTGTGACAATTCTCATCGCTCAGTATACTCAGAGCAGGTTGTATCGGAGCAGAATGACTGGAACGATACGTTGCAGGCTGCGCTGAAGGATGCGGATCGTTTTCTGGTGCGTACGTTGTGGTATTCTTCTTCTGAAGAGGTTCATGACGAAGTGTTGTTTGAGACTTCGGAGCCCGGCGAAATCGCGGAGTTTGTTTCTCTAATCTCAGTTGATCCAGAGGAGAGCGGATTTCACTGTATGTGCAATGGCGATCCGTTTCTCGAATTCTACAAAGGAGATCAACTTTGTGTGTCGCTCAGTTTTCATCATGGAGTGAGTTTCCGATGGAAAGATGGCGCGTGGCGCGGGGATGGAATGCTCACAGAGCAGTCGCGTGATCAACTGTTGGAATGGCTTGATCAACGGGGCGTTAAAGGGCCGAAGCAGGAGTATGAACAGGATGTTCAGGACCAAATTAGAATGAAGGAGGAGAGAGAGCGAATCAGTGCGGCCTTGCCTGCTTCTCTGGTCCGTTTTTTTAAGGAGGAGTCTAGGCGTCCCCTTCCGGCGGATAAGGTTAATGAAATGCGGGTAGCGCTTGCAGCGCAGTACCCGGATCCGTCCGATCAAATCCGTAGCTTGATGGGGCTGTATGGAGCAGACGGCGGCCATTGGGGTGTTTCTTATTTGGAGGAAGAGGCGGCTCAAAGGTTGCTCCTGCTTTTTTCGTCGGCGGAGGTTCAGTCGGCACTTTTGTGCGGCGATCTGGAAGAAAATCAGCTTGTCGGAGCAGTGCGCTATTATGGTCGGGATTTAAGTCCTTCCGCAGTGAATGCCCTTCCGCTCGTCTTGCGGGAACAGCTTCTTGGATACAGTCTTTTTAATCTCGATGGGCCGGATCGGGAGCGCGCGCTGGGAATATTTTTGGGAAAGGACGTTTCATTGCCTGTCGATTTTAATGAGCGAACTGGTGCAGATTATATTCTGAAAATCGATAAGGAGCATCAATCGCTGTTTATTCCTGAGGAAATTGAAGGGCTTCCGGTCACTGAGCTGTGCACATTTTACGGCGGAATTAGGCAGCTCAGTTACAAAGAACATACGTTGGAGTTTACTGTGAGTCAGTTGCCCTGTGAAATAACGAAAGTGATCATTCCTTCCAGCGTGACGAATATAGAGGCATCTTTTTTCGATAGTTTTGATGATCTTGAGTCTGTTGTGGTGCATTCGAATAATTCGAATTACAGCAGCATGGATGGGGTTTTATTGGACAAAGAAAGGACGCTTTTGGTGCGGGTTCCGCCTAGGAAGAAGATGCCGATCTATTTGCCTGAAAGTGTGATCACCATTGGGGAATATGCCTTTGAGGATTGTAATGAGATTATTCACTATTCAGTTCCGAATCATGTGAAGCGGATTGCTTCCGGGGCATTTTTTGAATGTCAGAATATGCGGGAAATTCTAATTCCGAACAGTGTGGTTGAAATAGAGAACACCGTCTTTTACGGATGCAGCAGTTTGAATAGTGTTGTTCTCCCAAGCAGTATTGGGGTGATTGAACCGGATACATTTCGTTTTTGCAGCAGTCTCACTTCGATTGAGATTCCTGAAAGTGTAACGAATCTTGGATGGTGCGCCTTTGAAGAGAGCGGGCTGAAAACCGTGACGATCCCTTCAACGGTTATCACGTTGGAGTATCCTTTTTGGAATTGTACAAATTTGCAGGAAATTTTGGTCCAGCCCGGAAATCGAAATTATTACAGCAGAGATGGTGTTCTTTTGAGCCGTGACGGAACGAGGCTGATTCAGTATCCGACCGGTCGAAAGGGTGAGGTTGTTTTTCCTGCCGGAGTGAGCTCTATAGAAGGTGATGCTTTTGCGGGGGGGCGTGGATTGACGGAGGTCCTCATTCCGGATGGTGTGACAAATATTGGGTGGGGGGCCTTTCGAAGGTGTTGCGAGCTGGAGAGCGTAGTCATTCCGTCCTCTGTAACTTCAATTGGGCACAATGCGTTTTCTGACTGCCCAAGTTTAACCGAAATAGAGTTGCCTCCAGGCGTAGATATTGAGGATGAGGTCTTTTGCTCTGACAGCAATCTAGTCCATGTTGCGTTGTCCGATGGGTTGTCTCGAATAGGAGATTTCGCATTTGCTGAGTGTGTCAATCTGCGGGAAATAAAGATTCCCAAAACCGTTGAGTCAATCGGTGAGTTAGCATTTGCCGATTGTGCTTCACTGACGGCGGTTTACTTTCAAGGCGCTGCGCCGACCTTTGGAGAAAATGTGTTCCGCGATGCGGACGTCGTCACCGTGTATTGCTTGTCAGACGTTGAAGGCTGGCCGGAGTCGATTGACGGGCGACCTGTAATACGTAAGGCTTTTTGATAACAGAATGATTTGGACAGAATAATGCTCTGGAATCTTGCCTTCTACGTCGGAAATTATTTTGTCCTAATTATTCTGTTTCGCGTATCTGTTTTATATGGAGCGACGGGCTCGCAGGGAATGTTGAAATTGTGCATGGGAAGCGTGCTGTTTCGGCCAATACGGCTCTTCGGTTGGCTGAATATTTTGGTACAACACCTCAGTTTTGGCTCAATCTACAGTCCCACTATGATTTGGAAGTGGAAAAGGATAAGATCGGCGATCAGTTGAGCCGGGAAGTGCGCGCGATATCCGCCGCCTAAAGACGGGGTGAAGGGCTTTTCTTAATACAGCTCGTATTTGCAGAGGGTGCCGTCGAGGCCGCCGGCTCGCAGGGGCTGTTTCCATTCGGGTTTGAGGCCGAGTTTTTTTACGAGCGTGGGTTCGCCGTAATAGATGAAGGCGGTGGAGCCGGTGCAGCGCTGTTTGAGGAAATCTCCGAATTCTTTGAGCAGCAGAGCGGTCTCTTCAGCGTTTCCGAGGCGGATGCCGTAGGGCGGGTTGGTGACGATGGTGGTGTTGTTAAAGCCTTCGAGATTGTGGAAATCGGCGCGACGCACTTTGATTTCCTCTCCGCCGGGCAGGGCCTTTCGGTTGGTGCGTACGGCCTTAACGGCTTCGGCGTTAATGTCGCTTCCAGTAATCAAACTCGCGGCCGTCGCTTCTTTAATCTCTGCGTTGGTCTGAGTTTTGACCTGATTCCACACGGCGGCGTCGAAGTCGGGCAGGCGCAGGAATCCAAATTTTTTACGGAGGAAGGCGGC
Source organism: Pontiellaceae bacterium (assembly GCA_016937035.1). Next base: position 5,741 of record JAFGWS010000178.1, on the reverse strand, counting down.
AGGAATGCGGGCGGCTTTCATGTGCGCTTCGCAGAGCAGGGTGCCGGAACCGCAGAAGGGGTCGTAGAGCGGGCGCTCGCCGTTCCATTCGGAGAGTCGGAGGATGGCGGCGGCGAGGGTTTCCTGCATGGGCGCTTCGACGGATTCGGCGCGGTAGCCGCGTTTGTGGAGCGATCCGCCGCCGAGATCAACGCTGATGCGCGCTTTGTTTTCGTGGATATACAGATTGAGCTGGAGGTCGGGGTTGCGGGTGTCGACGCTGGGGCGCTCGCCGTATTTTTCGCGGAATTGGTCGACGATGGCGTCTTTGAGCACCTGTCCGGCATATTGAGAGTTGCGGATGTTGCTGTCGGCGACGTTGGCGGTGATGGCAAAGGTTTTGGTGAGCGTGAGGAAGTCGGCCCAGTTAATGTTTTGCGCGGTTTTGTGGAGATATTTCGACGAGTGGCAGTCGAACGCAATCAGCGGCGCGAGGAAGCGCGTGAATATGCGGGAGCAGTAGACGATGCGGTACAGGGTCCGCTGGTCGGCACGGAAATAGACGCCGAGGTAGCCGGGTTTAATGTTTGTCGCGCCGAGTTCCCGGAGTTCCTGTTCGCCGCATTTTTCGGCACCGGAAGAGAGTTGCCCGAAATATTGACGGGTCCGCTGATAGAGATAGTCGCTCATTTGCAGACAGGACGGTTGTCCTGATCAAGGAAGACCACAATGGGTTCCAGTGTCCTTGCTTCAGCATCGTCGTAGTGAGCGTAGGAAATGATGATCACTTTGTCGCCGAGCGAGGCAAGCCGAGCGGCGGGGCCGTTGAGTTCAATGGCTCCGGAACCGCGTTCACCGGGAATCGCATACGTGACAAAGCGCTGGCCGTTGTTGAGGTTAACCACCTGTACTTGTTCGCCGGGAAGAATGTCAGTCAGGTCAAGGAGGTTCCGGTCGATGGTGATGCTGCCTTCATAGTAAAGCTCCAGCCCCGTGATGGTGGCGGTGTGCATCTTCGATTTTTTCATGATTCGCTGCATAGGTCTTCCCTTTTGAAAGGCGCGCATCATGTGCGTCGTCCCTGTTTTCGTCAACCTCTCATTTAATGCTATTTTTGAGTGAAATTGCGGAGGGATTTCAGGTAGAAAGGGGTCGAGCTGTGCATTTTCTCTGAGTCTGGCCGAAGTTAGACTCCCTTTTTTGTGGTAATTTGGATGAAATTGGAGAGAATGGAATCCATTTTCAGCGAGAAAGAAAATTATTAATGGGTGAAAAGCTTCCATTTACAGAGAAAACGCTAAAGGATTGGGCCGGATGGCGTGCCTTTCGGGACGGTCGTGCGCTGTTTGATCGCGGGGTGGTCGAGCGGGTTTCGTATGAGCATCCTTATGTTGTTGGTGCGCTCAGTCTGGGGCCGCGCGGTATGCGCAGCAAATTTGAGATTCTGAAGAACGGGCTCGTCGAAAACCACTGCCCGTGTCGCGATAATCGGGAGTGCGGGCTGATTTGCTCCCATTTGGTGGCGATGGGCTTGGCGATGCTTCGCCAGAATGCCAAGCCGGAGCGCGATGAACAGGCGATTGCCGGCATGCGGCGGATTGAACGTATCGCCAAAGGCGCGGATAAAAAATATATTAAGCGCGGTCAGAAGAATGATCCCGGCGCGGTAAAAGCCAATCTGGTGGTTGAGCTGGCTGAAAACTGGCATGAGCAGGTAAGGGCGGACCGCGTTGGGCTGCGGATTTTTGTCGAAACCGAGAAGGACCGAACCCCGATTGCGGATGTGCCGACGGATGTGCCGTATTTGTTTCCGCGCGTGGACGAAATTGTGCTCTCTACGTTGGAAGAGCTGTGCGGTGGTCCGGCTCCCTCCAGCACGCAGATCCCGCTCCATGCTTTTATTCGGTTGCTGCGGGCGCTCCATGGGAAAAAGATTTTTCAGCAGGGTGTCGCTAAAGGGTTCCCGGTGAACGGCAGCGCGGTGGACGCGATTGTCAATATGGATATGGACCGAGAGACGGGCGAACTGCTGCTGAGTGTAACCGCGGAGCTCCCCGGTCGGCAGATGGAACTTTTTGCGAGTTACATCATTACTGAAAACAGCGGCTGGGTGTTCAACGCGGGACAGTTTTGGCCGCTCAATGCGGTTTTGCCGAAAAAACATTGGGATGTTTATCAGGGGACGGTGCGGATTCCCCGGGAATTGGTGCCTTCGTTTATCATGACCGATCTTCCGCAGTTGGAGCGGCTGGTTCAGGTACGCACCGAGATTACGCCCGACCTCTTCCAGATGAAGCCGGCCAAGGTATATTTCCGCCTGCTGGTCAAAGGGAGCCCGGCATCGCTGTCGGCCACGTTGTATGCCCGCTATACGGATGAAGTCGAGTTGGTGGCGGGGCGTGCGGATATGCGCGGTAATTTTGCCATTCCCGACCCGAAGGATCTGCTGCGTTATCGCATTCGCAATATGGCGTATGAAAAGGCCGGGGTCGAAAAGCTGGCGCAGGCCGGATTTATCGGCCGTGCGGGCGATACGCTGCGTAATATTGTAGGTCCGCGCGAGGTGCTCAACTTTCTCGGCAGCGGCGTTCCACGACTCCGCCGTATGGGGATTGAGGTTGAACTGGAAGGGCGCGTTAAGCCTTTTGCAGAAAATACCGAGATCGTTGCCCCCATCGTACATGTTCGCGAGGTGGACTCCGGCAGCTATTTTGATGTCAGTTATGAGTATGATGTCGGGACCGGGAGCATTTCCGATTCCGATATTCAGTATGCACTCGCTAAAGGCGATTCCTTTATTGAACGCAACGGAAAGACCATTCTGCTCGATGGCGATGCCATCCAGCAGGCGCTCGATGTTTTTCAGGATTGTTCCGTCGGTGCAGGAGAGGGTGAAGGCAGTTTCCGTATCAGCAATATTTACAGCAGTTATATCCAGTCGTCGATCGATGCGCTCGACAGCGGCAGGCTTGATGCGGAACCGGAATGGCTGGAAAGAGCACACCAGCAGAACGAGCAGGATACGGTTGAAATCGTCAAGCTGAGCGAACACCTCAATGCCACTCTGCGCTCCTATCAGCACGAAGGCGTGAATTGGCTCCGCTTTCTGGAAAAGCGCGGCTTCTGCGGTATTCTGGCCGATGAAATGGGGTTGGGTAAAACGCTGCAGACGCTGGCGTGGATTCAGCTCGAACGGGCGGAGGAAAGCCATCGGGGAAAGCCTGCGTTGGTAGTTTGTCCAACCAGTCTGGTGGATAACTGGTGCGAAGAGGCCGAAAAATTTACGCCGAACCTCAACGTCCTGGTGCTCCACGGAACGGAGCGCCATCGCAAATGGAAGCGGGTGGAAAAAAGTGATCTGGTGATTACCTCCTACGCGCTGCTCCGGCGCGATATCGAGAAGCATCTGACCTATACCTATTCCATCGCGATTCTCGATGAGGCGCAGCATATTAAAAACCGCACCACGCAGAATGCGCTCTCTGCTAAAAAAATTAAGGCCGATCATCGCTTGGTGCTCACCGGAACACCGATTGAAAACGGAGTGACCGATCTCTGGTCAATCATGGATTTCCTGATGCCCGGTTATTTGGGTGCGCATAAGGAGTTTCATGAGCATTATGAGCTGCCGATTCTTAATGGCGGCGAAGCCTCTGAATATGCGCAGCTGACGCTCCGGCGCAAGCTGCATCCATTCCTGCTGCGCCGTCTGAAAAAGCAGGTGGCCAAGGATCTTCCGCCGAAGATTGAAAAGATTGCGCCGTGCAAGCTCACGCAGGATCAGCATCGCGTTTACACCCGCCTTCTTGAAGATTCGAAACAGCGGATCGCGGATATGGTGGATAAGGAAGGCTTCAATAAGAGCCGCATGGAAATTCTCAAAACGCTGCTGCGGCTGCGTCAGACCTGTAACCACATTGGTCTGCTCAAACTCGAAGGCGTAAAGAGCCGCCATCCGTCCGCCAAGATGGAACTGTTTTTTGAGCTGCTTAACGAAGCGCTTGACAGTAAACACCGTGTCCTCGTCTTCAGTCAGTTCACCTCCATGCTCGCCATTCTGAGGGAAGAGATGGAGCGCCGCGAACTGAAATACTGCTATCTCGACGGCAGCACCAAAGACCGGCAGGATGTGGTGCGCAGCTTTAATAAGGATCGATCCATTCCGGTATTCCTTATGAGCTTGAAAGCAGGCGGTACTGGTTTAAACCTGACGGGCGCGGATATGGTGATTCACTTTGATCCGTGGTGGAATCCGGCGGTTGAAGATCAGGCGACCGATCGTGCACATCGAATCGGTCAAAAACGCACAGTGTACAGCGTGAAGCTGATTGCAAAAGGAACCGTCGAAGAAAAGGTGGTCGAAATGCAGGCGCGTAAAAAAGACATTATTAATGCCGCGCTCACCACCGATGAACAGGTGATGCAGAAGCTGACCTGGGAAGATGTGCAGGAGCTGCTCAGTCTTTGATGTGTCGCTGCGATACGAATTAAGGCAGAATGATTTTAGGGAAGAATAATTAATATAAAGAAGAAGAGAAATCATTCTGCCCTAAGGCAGCGAGGCCGGAGCCAAACCAGAAAAGGTGATGCAGAATGATTAGGACAAAATAATTTTCGACTTAGAAGGAAAGGTTCCAGAGCATCATTCTGTCCTGATTATTCTGTTCAAATTACATTGATCATCGAATTTCAGGTGCGCTTATGTCGTAGAATTTTCAACGAATCGGGCTCCTCGGCGGTCTCTTCAAGGTCACGAAAACAGGAACAACTATGAATTATCAACCCTACTCAACAGGCCATATCGGGATCTTCGGTCGGGTCACGTGGGCCGTTAAATATCTGCTCATCGTGAATGTCGCTGTTTTTTTTCTGGAAGCTTTCGGGGGAATAAGACTCTCCGATTGGTTTGCACTCAAAGGGGATTGGTATAAGGAGCCATTTGGTTTTGGGCAGCTCTTTACCTACATGTTTGTTCATGGCTCGTTTGGTCATCTCTTTTCAAACATGCTCGGGCTGTTTTTTATCGGGCCGACGGTGGAACGTACGCTCGGCTCGTTTCGTTTTTTTGTGCTCTACTATATAAGCGGTATTCTTGGAGGTTTGGGTTGGTCGTTGATGGCGGAACCTTATTCGATTGAAATAGTTGGACACGTTTTTACCCAATATCCCGCCTGCGTTGGCGCTTCCGGTGCGGTGATGGGCATTCTGGGAGCATTTGCTGCCCTCTATCCCCGTGCTCAATTGCTTCTCTGGTTTGTTATTCCGATTCGGGCATGGTTGTTGGCAATGATTTTGGCGTTCTGGGAGTTGTCCGAAACCATCGGGCATCCAAAAATCGGAGGAATCGCCAATGCGGCTCACTTGGTCGGGGGTATTGCCGGATTTTGCTATGCGCTGACGATTGCCAAGCCGCATTTGTTGGATAATCTGAAGCAAAAATGGTCCGGCAAAAAAAGGGGGGCAACGCCGCACGCTCCGCACTCTCGCCAGCAGACGCTCTCCAAAGAGGAAATTGACCGAATTCTCGATAAAATCGGGAAAGAGGGGATGGGCGCACTCACGCCTCGCGAACGAGAAATGCTTAAGCGCGCAGTCCGCTGATTTTTTCTCCAGCTTTTTTTGGAAAAAAAAATCAAAAACCTGTTGCCTTCCCGATTAGATCGGTGTATCAACTCTGACAATAAGTGGAGTGGGTTCACTTAGATTAAAGGAGTAAAAATATGAAAAAGCTAGTTTTGACCGCGGCAGTATTGGGTTTTGCC
>JAFGWS010000177.1 GCA_016937035.1 Pontiellaceae bacterium | reverse complement strand
GGCAAAACCGCCGCCATAAATCCAAACCAGCACCGGAACCTTTTCGTCCGCAGATTTGGCCGGACTCCACACATTCAGATAAAGACAATCCTCGCTCTTGCCGGACGGCGGATTGCCGCCTTGAATTGGACCGGGAGCAAATTTGGTAGTCTGCAGAACACCGTCCCATTTTTTGACCGGCTGTGGAGCCTTCCAGCGCAGATCGCCTACCGGCGGCGCAGCAAAAGGAATGCCGCGATAAACCGCCAAACCGTCCTCAATTACTCCCTGAACCGTCCCCGCTTTCGTCTTAACCGGATCCGTCTGCTCTCCATACACAAAGCCGGCAACGGCCAGCGCCAATAACAGAATACTCTTCTTCATGAATTCGTTCCTTCCCATCTTTCAACCTTCCATAAACGGGTCCTTTGTATCACCTATTGCTGTTGAATCTCCACTTTAAAAAACTGATTCGTTGCTTGAGCATCGAGAGGCAGGATAAATAACAAATTCGCTCCTGAGCCTGAAAGCGACTCGCCGACTGGCTGCCAGTCCGCATCCATCAGGCTCTCTGTGGTCCAGATCTGATATTCATGCTCCGGCACGGAGTCCGCAACGCTCAGACTGAGATTGGTTCCGCCGACAATGCCGCCGACGAGCCGATATTCCTCCGCCGTAATCGGAGAGGTCACTCTAATGACGCCCTTCACACTCATCTTGATGCTGTAGATAGAACTACCTGAGGTGATAAAGAGCAGATCACGTTCCGCACCGGCAAACGTAACATTTGAGGTCCAACTCCACTGCGACGAAACAGAGATGCGCTGAATCTGCGTCCCACTTTGATTAAAAACCGTTACGCCGCCACTTCCTGTCAGATAAACATTCCCCTGACTGTCAATCGTCATCCCATCGGAACCTTTACTGCAGAAAAGCCGCTTATTCATTAGCGTTCCGTCGTCCTGAATATCATACGCGTAGGTTTTTTCGTCACCGATATCCGCCACAAACAACGTTTCCCCGTCCGCAGACTCAATCAGACCATTGGGTTGATTCAGGTCCGTCAGAATGGCTATAGGTTCTGTGCTTCCAGCGGCGATCAGATAAACATATTGGCCGGGCTGCTGCATGGCTGGGTTTCGATCCCAGTATTCACGGGCGTACAGTGGATCGGTAAAATAGATATGTCCCTTTTCGGTCTTCCAAACATCGTTGGGACCATTCAGCAGCTTGCCGCCGAAATTTTCCACCAGCACAGTCACCGTTTTATCGGGCGAAATGGACCACAGCTGATTATGTTCGTCGGCCGCTGCCAACAGATCGCCCTCCGGCGTCAACATAAGTCCGTTGGCGCGCCCCGCCGGCTTCATCCACTCCGCAACCGTTCCGGCGGCGGCATTCCACTTTAGAATCCGATTGTTCAGGTGATCTGTAAAATAGACATTGCCTTCGGCATCCGCCGTTGGCCCTTCTGTAAAACTGTATGATCCCGGCAGCTTTGTCAGGGTTGCCCCCGGCGCAGTCACCTGCGCTGATAACCGACCGATACTCAGGAGCATGACTCCGACAACGCACCAAACCCATAAATATTTGTTACTCATACCAAGAGAGTTAAACATGCCGTCGACAGAGAACAAAGCATTTAACCATCTCTATTGCCGCTGAACGTCCACCTTAAAGAATTGGTTCGTTGTTTCAGCATCGACCGTGAAGTTAAACATCAGATTCGTTCCTGAACCGGGAAGTATTTCTCCAACAGGCTGCCAGTCCGTATCCATCAGAGACTCCGTGGCTAGGATCTGATACTCATGCCCCTGCACCGAATCCGATACGCTCAGGCTGATATTGGCTCCGCCGATAGCGCTCTCGGAAATCTGATATTCCTCCGCCGCAATCGCTGCGGACGGCACCGCGCTCGCCTCATTCGATGCTTCACTTTCACCGATGGCATTCGCTGCAGTGACCACATAGTAATAACGCGTTCCTGCCATTAGCTCCTCCGTATCGGTGTAAGTGGCATTCAGAATATTCGATGCAATCGTTTCATATGGCCCGCCGCTGGTTGTCGCGCGTTTAACATTATAGCCCGTTGCTCCGGGTATGGAGTCCCACGACAGATTAATTGCGCTCTCTGAAACCGCTTGTGCAGAAACCCCATCCGGCACGGAAAGCGGCTTATAATAGCTGAATCCATAAAACTCCACTTCAGACACATTCCCGTATCCATCACTCGGCGAGAGATAACGGACATATTGATAACCGGAAAGATCTGAAATATTTACTGCAGTCAACTGCCCGACTGCCGGGGAAGAGCTGACCGAGTACAACGTAACCGCGTCGGCAAAGTCAGAACGATTTGCCCCTTGGAAAACACCGCCGATCATTCGATCAGGAAAGTCGGAACGCGGGCAGAACTTAATCTGCGTAATCACTTTTTCCGCCCCTGCTCCAAAATTTAGACCGGCCCAACCCGTACCGTCCGGCGAGTCAAAAAAGGTATTCAAGAATCCATCAAAAACTGCCGTCCGCGTCGTGCTTGAATTATTTCCCCATGATCCGGAAGTGCCGATAATCGTCCCGAAAAGTTTGGAAGAACGCAGCATCACCTCCTCACTATTCAACCCTTCCGTTCCGCTGCTCACAGCGCTGACCACATAGTAATACTGCATCCCGGAAATTAACCCACTGTCAGTGTATGTCGTGTCCGTCACGCCGGAAGCAATAGTCGTGTATGGACCGCCTAGGGCCACGGACCGTTTTACTTTATAACTCGTTGCTCCGGAGACGGCATTCCAGTTCAGCACGGCACCGGTTGTGCCTGACTCCTCTGCGGTAACTCCTGTAGGGAAAGACGGTGCCGACGGAACGGTGATCGCCCACATCTGATCCGCGGATCCGCTGAAGGAACGATCATCCAACAACACAGAGCCGCCCCCTTGCGGGTAAAAGGCCTTGCCCCCGCCGGCAGAAACCACCTGATAAAAACCATTCCCCGTCGGTCGAAAGATGAAGCAACGATCCCCGCTGGCGCCCCACCAGGGTCCAAGGTGCAGTGGTCCCATGAATGTGGTCCAACTTTGACTGTCTCCATAGGCCGTCACCCTATATTGCCCAGCCCCAACATGCTGCAGTGTCCACTTCTGACTATTCGCCCCGGTATAATTACCCACAGCCACATTGTTATTCCCATCAAGCCCCATCGCTTGCGAGGTCGACATATTTAAAAATTTATACGTCCCGTTGGGAAACGGACCGCTGGAGACCGGAGCAAATTCGATCCAGTTCAGGTTGAGACCACCGCCCAAAACATTGATTCGGAGAATCTGCCGGCCCGGCTTGAGAAATACTTCTTTCGAAACCGTCTGCCATGTCTGGAGTCCGCCGGTATTCGGGATGCTCCACGTTCCGGTAATATCTTCGCCGAACGCCGAAAGCTGTACACTCGCCGCATTCGTACTCGCCACACGCAAACGCAGATTATAGGTCCCCGCCGCCGAGACTTTTATCGTATATTCCAGCCAGTCGCCATCGGCGGTCCAGCCGACATCATATCCGCCGCCGGTATCCGAGGTTAGTTCAATCCCGACCGTTTCGTTCGTACGGCATGCACCGCCTGGATTGATTGTGTTTTCATTAAAATATGCGATCCCGTTTCCGCCGTTATCAAAATTTTCGGCCTGAATACGCAAAGATCCACTTAAATAATTGTTGTTATAACCGGGAATCGTCCACGGATAACCGCTGTTTCCATACACACTACGTTCCACCGGCCAATCGACATAATCCGCCGACCAAGACAACCCGGAATTATCAATACGATCCTTAAACACCTCCGGACGCGTCACATCGGCTGAAACGCCCCACGGCGGCACATAATGAAACGCCAGCCAGGAAACCTCCATCCGCTCCAAATTCGCCACCGCCTCCGTATCAATTCCGTCATGATCCTCGCCCCAAACTCCTGTCGCGAATTCCGTCATAAAGCAGGGATACCCTGCTTTAATAATCTGCTCCACTGCCACGGCATTAGCTGAGGCTCCGGCATAACCATGAAAGCCAACCGCCACATTATCCCAAGTCGCCTCGGAACTGCCGAAGACAGCCTGATTAAACAGCCGAATATCCGTCAGCGCACCATTTGCTCCTCCGGTATCACCGAGTACCGAATAACTGAAAAGCAGCACCGGCGTGTCGGGAGCTCTCTCACGAATAATTTTATACGCATCCACATTCATCTGCAGCGCACCGGTTGGATTCGCATTGGCCGAGGAATAAGGGGGCCCCCAAGCGACCGGTTCATTGTGGATTTCATAAATCACATGCGTTTCGTCTTTATAGCGACCTGCATAAAAACGCCAAAAATCGAGCGCATATTCACGATTGTGATTCCCGTTGTTGGCCCCGTTACCAATGGTGATCACTACATACATCCCCAGCTCTCTGGTTGCTTTCACCACACTGTCGATGCGTGATGCCGCATAACCAGGATTATCGCCGGAATCAGGATAATTAATATTCAGACATTCGCCGTAAAGATGTACCGCGTTAAAGCCCAGTGCCTTCATCTTTTCCAACTGATCCTTCGGCGCAGGATCGCCCCATTCCGACGACGTAAACGGCCCGCGCAACAGCTCTCCATTATCTGCCACAAAGGTTGTTCGAGCAGGATTCAATTGCGGACGTCCTCGCTGTTGAGCAAACGTCGAAGGCTCCAGTTGCACCAAAAACAAACTTCCAATCAATAAACCGAAAACCCTGTGGCGCAAAGCCCGAATACAACAACTCATGTTCTTCCTTCTTCCCCAAATGATAATGACAACTAAAAAATGGAAGTAAACCGACCTTTCACTGACTAATCAGTGTAAAAGTTTAGGAGTGTTACATATGCACGTCAGAGACAGTGACTGTCAACCAGGGATTCCGAACGGAAGATCCGGTTTTTTGAAAGCTGTGAATAGAAGAGTACAACCGATCTTAGTAATGGATTTGCTTAAACGGCAAACCAACCGGCCAGCAGCAGCACGAACATGATCAGACACAGAGCGGAAAGAACGCCAGGAAACCACGGAAAGGCTACAGCATCCTCCAGTTTACGCCGCATCAGCACCAGATAGGTCGAAGCCGATGCCAAAAGAAAGGTCAAAAGCAGTATGCAGATAAAAGCCGCACGATTCGCAGCGGCATGCTCAACCCTCGAACCCGCAGGTCCCACTAAAGGCAGCATCATGCACAACACATAGAATGAGAGTCCGGCGACAACCGAAACGGCTGTTCCAATTATCGGATTCCTGATGATCTTTTCCATTTGTCCGCCCTGTTCGAAGTACTGTCGTTTTCACCAAATAGACACAACGGCTCACAAGGTATGCAATGGGCCGATGACATAAAAGGAAAAAGGAAACGAAACTGCGCAGACACCTTTTCCTGAAAAAGGTGTCTGAGAGAATGTTCCAACTCATCCAATACCCGCTTATGATACGATCAAAATGGGTATTTAAACTTCAGATGCTTCGGGAATGATTTCAATTTTTGCGGTGGCTGGAGCGGTCAGCGCCGTTTTGCGCGCCAATCTTTGATACGGTCCATGAAGGTTTCTTCACAGAAATCCTTAAATTCGCCAGCGTCGAAGAAGGTGCCGTGGCAGGATGGACAGGATTCGAGCATGATGTGCGGCTGCTTGATGTCATGAACGGCATACAGTGCAACATTGCAGACAGGACACTGAATGTTGCGTTTATTATTCATTTTTGCACCCTCTTTCGGGTTGCCGGTGTCAATCGCTGCTGCGTCTTTGATCTCAACCAACTCTTCTGCTTCAAGCGCATCAAACCATAGGCCGCTGCACTGTGGACATTGGTTGTATTCCACCGTTTGAAAGTGGTTTATTTTCATTTCTTTATTGCATTTCGGGCAGTTCATATTGGTTCCTTACGTTGATTTTTATGTTTATAGATCGACAGAGTATCAGCCTCTTTTTACTCTGTCTACGATTCGTAATATTGTAATCTGTCGCTGGCCTCCATTACAGAGTTTTTGTGGAGTTATAATGGTGCAGGGAGAATGCAGGTCGTAAATTCGCTGCAATCCAATAGGGAGAGTAAAGATGGACTCATATGAAGTGCTGAAAAAATCGGTAAGCGATCTGGGGGTTAAATCGGTGGCCTCGGATCTGGGGCTTTCGACCTCACTCATTTACAAATGGTGTCAGCCCTCCGGAACGGAAGATTCCAGTGGTGCGGATAACCCATTGGATCGATTAGCCCGCATCTATGAACTGACCCGTGATACGGGACCCATTAAGTGGCTCTGCCGGCAGGCGAACGGTTATTTTGTTGAAAATGTTTCACCGAAGGAGATCGATGCAATTCCGCTGCTGCATATGACCCGTCGCGTTGTTCGCGAGTTTTCGGAGCTGCTCGATGTGTTGACCGAGAGTATTGAAAATGACGGTGTAATCGATCTGAAAGAGGCAGAGCAGATTCGCGTTGAGTGGGAAAAGCTCAAATCGTCGGCCGAGAGTTTCGTGTCGTCGTGCGAAAAGGGAACCTACGATCATTAAATAAGGGGGTGCGGTCATGCATGAATGGTGGACAGGTTTAGAAGGAGTAACGCGGTTTTTCTACGGAATGGCGGCCTTCTTCAGTGTATTTTTTCTGTGGCAGATGGTCGCCGCTTTTCTGGGGCTGACCGGCGACAGCATGGATTTGGATCATGCGGACGTCGATCTCTCGGATCTCGACGGGGCTGATAATTTTGATCATCAGGATGTGGTGGAGTCGTCGCAGGCCTTCAAGATTCTCAGCCTGCGTTCGATCATTACTTTTTTCACGCTCTTCTCCTGGGGGGGTGCGCTTTATACCGGGAACGGTGTTCCGGTGCCGAAGGCGCTGATCATTTCTTCCATCTGGGGATTGGTGGGAATGTTTGCTGTGACACTGGTTTTCTGGGCCATGAATAAACTGACGGAAACGGGCACGAAAGATATTGCCGCGAGTAAGGGGCAGGCCGGAACGGTTTATCTGGATATTCCCGCCGATGGATTCGGCGAAATCAAAACGACGGTTAATGGTGTGGTTGAGCATATAAAAGCCAAGAGTTTGTCTGGAGAGGCACTGCCTGCGGGAACCGAGGTTCGCGTGGTTGAGGTGGTTGATCAGACGTTGGTCGGAGTTGAAAAGTTAAATAATAAGGAGGGTTAGGTATATGGAGGGATTAGTTCTACTTATCATTTTGGCGGTCGGCATTGTCGGCACGTTTCTGGCGGTCGTCAGCCGCTATCGGCGTTGTCCGTCGAACAAGATTTTAGTGATCTACGGTAAGACGTCGAGCGGAGCCGCCAAATGTGTGCACGGCGGAGCTGCTTTTGTTTGGCCGCTGATTCAGGATTTTGCCTATTTGGATCTGGAACCGTTCGTGGTTCCGATCGATCTGAAAAATGCGCTTTCGCTGGAAAACATCCGCGTTACCGTTCCGACCTCGGTAACGGCCGCGATTTCCAACACGAAGGGCGTTATGCAGAATGCGGCGGTTCGTTTGCTGGGGCTGACGCGCCAGCAGATTGAAGATCAGGCGCAGGATATTATTCTCGGTCAGATGCGTGCGGTGATTGCCACGATGCGCATTGAAGAGATCAATCAGGACCGACAAGCCTTCCTTGCTAAAGTGAATGATTCGGTTTCCGGCGAGCTGGAAAAAATTGGTTTGTATCTCATCAATGTGAACATTCGTGACATCGGCGATGAATCCGGCTATATCGAAGCACTGGGCCGCCGGGCGGCTGCGGAAGCGATCAACCAAGCGTTGATCGATGTGGCCGAGCAGGAAAAACTGGGTCAAACCGGGGTCGCCGAACGCGAACGTGATAAGCGTGTTGCGGTGGCGGCTGCGACGGCTTCTGCGGAAATCGGGGAAGCCACTGCGGATCGTGACCGCCGCTCGAAACGCGCCGGTCTTGATGCGGAAGCCGCGCTGGGCGAAACCGAAGCGCGCTCCAAGAAGGCCGCCTATGTGGCCAATCAGAGCGTTGCGGAGCAGGAAGCCCGTCAGCGTTCAGAATCCGCTGCTCGTGAGGCTGATGGGGCCATTCGCGTAGCGCAGGAAAATGCGGAGAAGAAGGCAGAAGACGCCCGTGCAGAGCGAGAAGCTGCGCGCCTGAATGCTTCTGTTGTGGTTCCGGCTGAAGCCAATAAGAAGCAGACCATTATCGAAGCGGAGGCTCAAAAAGAACGGTCGATTCGTATTGCGCAGGGTGAAGCGGAGGCCAAACTGGCCAAGATGAAGGCCGAAGCGGCGGGTGTGCAGGCCATTCTTGACGGCAAAGCCAAGGGGTATCATGCGCTGGTGAATGCCTGTGAGACGGCAAATCAGGCGGCCTCGCTGCTGCTCATCGAAAAACTGCAGGAAGTTGCTTCTGTGCAGGCTCAGGCGATTCAGGATCTTCCGATTGAAAAAGTCATCGTTTGGGATGGCGGCGGAAAAGATAGTGGACTCAATGGTCTTGGTGGACGTCTTATGGGCGCGCTGCCTCCGATGCATGAGTTGGCCAAACAGGTTGGACTTGAGCTTCCGGACTTCCTAGGGAAGATGAAAGAAGCGCAGGATACACCTGCTGAAAAGTAATTAAGTATTCCTTGTTTGTTGAGTAGGCCGTCCCGTTTTCGGGGCGGCCTTTTGGTTTACTGTGCAATCCGCTCAAACCCGGTGTCGAGCAGCTTGCGGACTTCGGCGGTTCGGGTTTTGCTGTCGGGTGAACCGACAATCACCGCCAGAACACGCTGATCCCCTTTTTTTGCGGTGGCGGCGAGCGAGTATCCGCCCTTGGCATGGTAGCCGGTCTTGAGTCCGTCGCACCCGGGATAGGGCTCCTGTCGGACGAGAATGTTGCGGTTGGCCAGCATAAACTCTTCGGAACGGATCGGCGATTGGGGCAGCCAGGCGAGTTTGGTGCTCGAGAGTTCGAAGGTTTTGGGGTGGCGCATGACGGCGAGGCAAAGGAGGGCGATGTCGTACGGCGTGCTGATATCCGGCTGCGTTCCATCGGAAGGGGGAAGCCCATGCTCCGAATGGTAGGTGGTTGAATTCATGCCGAGTTCTTCAGCCCTCCGGTTCATCATGGCCACAAACGCATCGCGGGATCCGGCGACGTGGAGCGCGAGTGCGCGGGCAGCGTCGTTTGCGGAATGGATCATGAGGGCCTGCAACAGGTTATCGACGGTGTAAAAACCGCTCTCCCGCGTATCAAGATAAACCTCCGAGCCGCCGATTTCGGAGACTTCCTGCGTAATCGCAACCTTATCGTCGAGATGAATTTTTCCAGCATCGATCTGCTCCAGCACCAACAGGAGCGTCATCAGTTTGGTAATGCTGGCCGGATATGCATAATCTGTGGCTTTGTTTTCGTAGAGAATTCTGCCTGTGCGCACATCCACCACAATGGCGCTTTGATAGGGATTCCCGATGAGTTCGGAATGGACTTGGGTGGTGTGATTATCGGGGCGATCAGAGCGGAGGTAACCTGAACGGTTGGCAGGAACCGCAATAGTTTCAACGGATGGAGCGGGTGCGGACGGAATCGAATCAACCTCCGGCAGGTCGATCGTGTTCCAAATCTCAACAGGTGTGCCATCGCCTTCATCCGATGGTTCCTCGGAGCTCTCTTTCGGAAGATAGGCGGAATAGGGATTTGATAAAGGTGCGGATTCCTCTTCCTTATTTTTAGATCCGATGATTGCGTAGAGGATCAACGCATGCAGCGCGATGATCAGGATGCCGATAAATACAATATTAGTTTTCTTCATATGACGTTGTACCCATTCCAAAAGTCAGGTATCTCAGGAGATTCATGGACACCATACAATCTCAATTTGTTGAAAAAGTTCTCTTGGGCCGAAAATCCCTGCGAAAAGCGGAGGGTTCCGCCTTCGCGCCGTCCAATATTGCGTTGTGCAAATATTGGGGCAAGCGGAATGCTGCACTAAATCTTCCGATCAATTCCAGTTTATCGATTTCACTGGGCGAGCTTGGAACGCACACACAAATCCGGCTGCGTGAGCGCGGAGATGTGGTCTATCTGAACGATGTGCAACAGGAGACCGAGAACGGATTTGCGCAGCGTATAAGTGCATTTCTGGATCTGTTCCGCCCGGTTTTGGGCTCGGCATTTTTTGAGGTGCGCACGCAAAACAATATTCCAACCGCCGCCGGATTGGCTTCTTCCGCTTCCGGGTTTGCGGCGCTCGTGCTGGCCCTGGATAATATGGCCGGCTGGGGGCTTGATCGCAAACAGCTCTCCATGCTGGCGCGGTTGGGCAGCGGCAGCGCCTCGCGATCGGTGTATGAAGGATTCGTTCAATGGAATGCCGGAGAACAGTCCGATGGAACAGATTCCTTTGCAGAACGACTGGAGATCGAGTGGCCGGAGTTGCGTCTCGGCATATTGGAGGTTTCTTCGGACCGGAAGCCCGTGGGTTCTCGGGACGGCATGAATCGTACAGTTGCTACATCGGAGTTGTACAAAAGCTGGCCGAGTCAGGCGCGGACGGATCTGGCGGAGATTCGATCCGCCATTGAACAATTTGATTTTTCTCGACTGGGAAAAACGGCAGAACGAAATGCGCTGGCCATGCATGCCACGATGTTGTCCGCCTGGCCGCCGCTGCTCTATCTGCAGCCCGACAGCGTGGAGCAGATTCATAAGGTGCAGCGTACCCGAGCCGACGGTTTGGAGGTCTATTTAACCATCGATGCAGGTCCTAATATCAAGCTGCTGTTTTTGGCCGAGAACGAGTGCGATGTCTGTGGAGCCTTTCCCGGGATCCGGGTCATTCGGCCGTTTCCGGAGCCGTGAGTCCCGCTTCTGTCCACGACACTTCTTCGGGAAGTTGCTTTGAAAATTCACGCAGGTTATGTCGCAGCTGCTCTTCTTCTGCGGGATCGACGGCAAAAAAGGAAACAGACTCATCGCCGCAGATCACATTGTTTTGGATCGTGAAGGTGCCCGCATTGATCCATTCCTCCGGCAGTGCAGACTGATCGTGGAACCAGGATTCATAAACAAGTGCAATTTTAACCTTCCGCTGCTGAGTGATCTCCCGAATGCTATGGGTGGTCAGCGCCCCCTTCATATGAAGCAGCATGGTTTCGCGGGACCCTAAACCCCACAGGTCCAGACAGCGGGGCGAAGCCAGAAAGTTGATGGCGCCGATGTCGTTGGCGGCGATGGCGGCGGTGTTGTAATACTTTTTCAAAAAGAGACCACTCTGATATTGCTGTTGATAAATATTATGAGCCGCTTGAGGCGTGTTGCAATGAGCAATGACCGCACGGTGAGCCAGCGGGCCAATGCATAACACGATGACAAAGCCTTCGGCAATGCGGACGAGGAAAGTTGGTTTTGAGTCTTTTATGCCTTTGTTGAACAGCAGCGCAATGGAGGCCAATGAGAGAGCGATGAGATACGATTCATAGCGGTAAAACCAACCCACCTTTGCAAATTGAAGATGAAGCAGGGTTGCGACAATGACGACGGCAGCCAGAAGGGAACGTTGAGTCCACTGAGCGTTACTTTTCAGGTTCTTCCAGAGACCGACCGCTAAAAGCAGAACGAGAATAAAGAGGTGCGGCGTGGTGACCAGCGTATTGAATGCGTTCATGCCCAGTGAGTTGAGGATCTGTACAAATCCACTCACATCCGGTACGCTGCCTTTTATCAAGACACTGTTGGGTAAAAAACTCTGCCCGTTAGCCAGCGAGTAGAAACCGAATCCGAACACCGGGAGCGCGGTTCCGAGACCACAGACAAGGGCGGATTTCCATTTTTTTACCAGTGCAAGCGCGAGAAAGATTGCCGCCGTGGTAAAGAGGGTTTCGAATCTTGAAGAGACCGCCACCGCGCTCCAAATTCCCAAGGGTATTGCGGCGCGGTATCCGTCCTTTGTCTCGCAGTTGAGCAGAGGCCAGAGCGTATAGGCCATAGCAAGTATTGCGGCGGCGTGAAGCAGATGTTCCATACCGGTCATCGCGATTGGAATCATAGGAAGAAACGCAATAGCTGCAAACAGCAAAAATCCCGTGGCGCTGCTGCTGATGCCGGTCCGACTTGCAAACTTCCAAAGCGCAACGAGGATGCCCATTCCGCAGAGCCCGTTCAGCAAAAGCGGCATCCATTCCAACGGACCGACCAGGAAAAAAATTCCGGCGAGCAACAGCGTCCAAAGCGGAGATGAAGAGGAGGCGCTGAATTCGTAGGGCGTAATGCCGAAAACACCGTTCTGTGCAACATGTTTCGCCATGGCCATATGGATGTAAGCATCGTCCAGCGTATACGAAATATGTCCGTTATAGATAACAACGCCCCAGATTATGCCCGACAGAGCCAGTGCATACACCAGTAATGCTGCGGAAAGAATCCCGTCGTTTCTTTTGAGTCTACTCATTTTTGATGCGGCGTTTTCGTATTTATAAATATAAAAAATGCGTCCAAATCGGACACAAAATCAGGGCGACGGTATACATCCAAAACAGGTTGCACAAGGCATTATTGAGTTCTGCCTGTTCGGAATTTTGAGTGACAATGAAAACGCCGAGACCCTTTAGAGATAGGCCTCGGCGGATTATTTTCTCAAAAAAAGCCGTTATGTGAGCCGGGCTTATTCGTCAAAAATAAAGTCCCGGTAGAGTTCGTAGCGAACCGTCATATCGCGGATTTTCATTTCAAGGATGCTCGCACGCTGACCCTGAGACGATTGGTACTGAGTAACCCAAGTGAGCAGCATTTCCTGAATTTCATCCGGAAGGAACTGCCCCTTTTCCTTGTACCACACGAGCGTTTCGTAGACAAAAATGCCTCTCAAATAGGGGTCGTTGTAGTAGCTTTCAAGGCTGTATCCGTTTCCTGAGACATTGTGGGGTTTAGTTTCATTGGTCGACTGTGTATCCAAGTCTTTCATCATTTGTTTGCTGATGTTGACGAGAAGCTTTTGAACATCGGCAGGTACTGTTTGTCCGCCGACCATGCGCTGTTTGGCAAAGGCTCGGATGACCTGTTCATAGGAGAGATAAACGTTGCCGACATAGGTACCGCTTTCCTGTTCAAGATTTTCAATCCAAACGAGCTGACCTTTAAGGGTGTCCTGTGCAAGATCCTCAGCTGATTTTCCGGAAAAAAGAACTTTGGTCCGATTGACCTGAATATCCTCAATGTTTTCCAGGTTTTTAATTCGAATCGAGATTTTATTTGCCGGTGCATCGGGGCGAATGGCAGTGACCTTGTTATAACTCGAAACCGATTCGATCTGGAACCATTCCGCATGTGCACCTGTGCAAATGGCCAGCGATGCGAGCAGTATATATTTTCGTTTCATTGTGTAACCTTCTTTCGTGTTGTTTGCTTTTCGATATGAACCGTTCCGTGCTCTCGCCAAACCTACCTGTTTTTTGGGGTAATCTTAACCAAAACCACCCCGTGGCGGCCGACTTTGGCTTCAAATTTATTTTCAAAGCTCCCGAGATCATTCTGACGCCACAGATCGCGAACGACCTGTTCGCCTTCGATGCCCAGATCCGACCAGTTGACCGTTACGGTCGCTTCGTGCGATCCACGGTTAAACAGACCGACCGCTTTGGAGCCATCTTCCATCTCCTTGGCCCAGACTTCAAGCTGTCCATCCAGTGCAACGCAGGACGCCTGGCGACCCAGCGGATCCTGATTGACTTCGATTACTTCGTCATTGGTTAGGAGGCTCAGCGTAAACTCATCCAGCTGCGTCATGTCGCAACCGATCAGCAGCGGCGATGCAAGCAGGCTCCAGAGGCTGATGTGCGTGTACTGCTCGTTCGGCGTCAACCGCGAATCGCGCAGCTGCGGACCCCAGCCGACTTTGCCGATCACCAGCATATCCGGGTCGTTAAAGTGCCCGGGTCCTGCATACGCTTCGAGACCATCCTGACGGAAGCCGATTCCCGACATGCTGCCCCAGCTGTCGTTGATATCCTGCGTGGTGCGCCAGGAGTTGCCCCCGACATCCGGTCCCCACTTCCAGACATCCGCCGTTCCGTATTGGCAAAGGCTGTAAATAATGTCGCGCGGCTGCTTGGCCAGAGCCTTCTGCATAATGAGATAGGGACGCTGATGATCTTCCAGCGTGTAGCTGTTGTTGGCGTAGGTAATATTGCCGTTCGAATTTGGATCCCACGACAAGTCATCGCGATGCTCTTCCAATCCTTTGTTGTAAGAACACCAGTCATATTTAAGATAGTCAAATCCCCATTCGGCATACTGCTTTGCATCCTGCTCTTCATATCTGAAGCTCGTTACACACCCGCCGCAACTCCACGGTCCGGGAGAAGAATAGAGTCCGATTCTCAGGCCGAGATCGTGCACATAATCCGTCAGCCCCGGCATGTCGGGGAAGCGCGGATTCGGCAGAATTTTCCCGTCCTCATCACGATGCGGCCCCTGAAGGGAAGGATCATCGGAATTGCGGTGAACCATCCAATAGTCGTCGATGTTGATGTACATCCAGCCGTGATCGATCAGGCCGCTTTCCACCATGGCGTCTGCCGCCGCTTTAATGTCTTCGGCGGTAACGGCACTGGCAAAACAGTTCCAGCTGTTCCAACCCATTGCCGGGGTCAAACCAATGCTCGGACCGCAGACAATCTTAAATTCGCGTTCAGCCTCGCCCAGTGCATTACGGGCATGGAGCATCACTTTATATTCGCCTTCTTTCGTCAGCTCACCGGTAATCTGACCGGTCTTGGCGTCCAGTTTGAGTCCTTCCGGAAGTCCATCCGCAGCAAAAGTCATCGGACGATCGCCGGTCGCTGCAATTCGGAAGAAGAACGGAGAGCCTGGGCGAACACCAAACACCTTGGTTCCGTTGATACGCGGAGTCGGTTTGGGTTTGGGGGTCAGAATATACGGTTCTTCAATCTCCGGCATATCCAGCGCAGGCTTTGCTCCGCTGAGCATCGTAATTTTCAGATCCGCCCAGTCGGCATGGTCATAATCATACCCGTCGCCGGCATCTGAAACCACCAGATCCAGCGTCTTGACCCCTTTAATATCAAGAGAAAATTCTTTGGCCGGCGTTTGCGGTTTCATGGTTCCGCTGTTCCAAATCTCTTTTCCATCGGCCCTGATAATGAAAATAATCGAACCACGCTCGTTGGTTTCATCGTCCAGACCGACTGAGCCTGAAATCGTAACGGCCTTCCCATCAACCTTCAGTGGAATAATCGAATTGGCGTGGGTTCCAATACCCTGCTCAAACGATTTACCCGCAATCATCATTCTCCGGTTATCCACTGTACGGTTGCTCCGGCCCTGCCCCCACCCCTGTTCGATGCGGGAAACATCCAAGGTCGACAACCATATATCCTCTGTCTTGTCGGAAGCGGTCTGCGCTCCGCACCAAACGGCAGTGCTCAATAAGACCCCTGTAAACCATGTTTTAAAACTCTGTTTCATACAACCTCCTAGACCTGATCAAGCCAGAATACAAAAACAGCTCCCTGTATCAACCAGAGAGCTGTTTTTAATCAAGCACCGAAATAACTTATTTCGTGATCTTTGCCGGAAGTACCGCGCGGATATCGTCCGATGCCGCTGCAACGAGGAATTCATAGTCGCAGGCTTCTACGATATACTCGTCGTTCTCAGTATCCCAGTAACGCAGGCGCTCGGTCGGAATTTCCAGCGTAACCGTTTCTGATTTTCCACCTTCAACGGTAACCCGAGCAAATCCGCACAGCACCATCTTGGGCTGTTCAGCACGGGAATTAACGTGGCGGGAATAGATCTGAACCACATCGGTTCCATCCATCTTTCCGGTATTTTCAACGGTCACAGAAACCTTCACGGTACCATCCGACGGGATGGTATTGGATTCCAGCTTTGCATTTTTGTAATGGAATTCGCTGTAGCTCAATCCATGGCCGAAGGCGTAGAGAGGCTCGCCTTTAAAGAAACGATAGGTGCGGTTCTCGAAAGAATAGTCCGTGAACTCCGGCAGATCCGACGTCGCACGGTAGAAGGTCATCGGCAGATGGCCGGAGGGATTCAAGTCGCCGAACAATACTTCGGCAACGGCCTGTCCACCGTTCTGACCGGGATACCAAGCCTGGAGGATCGCCGACAGGTTTTCATCCTGCCACGTCAGTGCCATGGCCGAGCCGCTGCAGTTGACCATGAGCATCGGCTTGCCGGTGGCATACAGCGCCTTCATGAGATCTTCCTGAACGGCAGGCAGCTCGATTTCAGTGCGGTCGAACCCTTCACCTTCCTGCAACGCGGTAATCCCGCCGACGTAGATGATCAGGTCCGCCTTTTCGGCAACGGCAACCGCTTCATCCTTCAGCTCGGGAATCGGACGGGTCGTGCTGTTGTCCTGCTCGCTCCATCCGGCACCACCGCGTCGGGTCGTGATCGGACTGCCGATGGCCGTGATGATTTCGATATTCGGTCCAGCCAGCTGCTTGATGCCGTCCAGAATGGAGATCGGCTTCGACGCGGAACCGTGGTAGTTGCCTTCCAGCATCGTTTTCGACGCCGCATTCGGGCCGATCACTGCAATCGTTTTGTACTTCGAACGCTGCAGCGGGAGAATACCGTCGTTCTTCAGGAGCACCATCGATTGCCGAGCCACTTCGAGGGCGACCTTGCTGTGCTCGGGCGTGTCGTTGTCGGCGATGGTGTATTTATTGAAGGGAACCATATCGACCGGGTCGAACATGCCCATGCGGAAGCGGGTCCAGAGGGTGTAGTAGAGCGCCTCGTCGACTTCCGCGACGCTGATGAGCCCTTTTTGGGCAGCCTTCATCAGCGCATTATAGTCGCCGCCGCAGCACAGGTTGCAGCCGGCCTTGACCGCGATCGCCGCCGCTTCTTCAGCGGTTTCAACATAGCCGTGCGCACGGGCACTCCAGATATCACTGATCGCGCTGCAGTCGGAAACCACATAGCCTTCGAATCCCCAATCGTCGCGCAGGAGTTCGGTCAGCAGGAATTTGCTGGCGCTGACCGGAACACCGTCGACCGCGTTGTAGGCGCTCATGACGCCCGCTACCTTGGCATCGCGCACGGCGGCCTCGAACTGGGGCAGGTACATATCATAGAGGTCGCGTTCGGAAGGTTCGGCATTGAAGCGATGACGATCCGGCTCGGGACCACTGTGGACCGCATAATGCTTCGCGCAGGCCATCGCCAGCATGTACTTGGGATCGTCGCCCTGCATACCCTTGATGAATTCGACGCTCATCTGGGCGGTCAGAAAGGGATCTTCACCGTAGGTTTCCTGTCCACGGCCCCAGCGAGGATCGCGGAAAATGTTGATGTTCGGGGTCCAGAACGTCAGCCCGGTCCACCAGGTGGAATTTCCATTATTCTTTGAGGTATAATCATTATGCTTGGCGCGGCCTTCAACACCAATGATCCGACCCTCTTCGAGCATCAGCTCGGGATTCCAGGTGGACGCCATGCCGACCGGTTCAGGGAAGACGGTCGCAATGTCATTGTTTGCAACGCCATGGAGCGCTTCGTTCCAATAACGGTAAGCCGGAAGTCCAAGCCGCGCGATGGCGGGCGCGTCGTCCTGCAACTGCGCCACCTTTTCGGCAAACGACATTCTGCGGATCAAATCTTTGATGCGCGCTTCCATCGGATGATCGGGATTGCGCCAGATAGCCGGCTCGGTAATTTCCGGAACCTTCGTGGCATCGGCGGAGAAAGGATCTGCAATTCCCGTCGCACCGAAAAAGACCACCCGAGCACCGGTATCATTGATCACTTCAAAGGTGTTGAACTTTGCATTTCCCTTGCTCGCTGTAAATTCCACCTTAAGCGGTCCACGCAATGCGTCGTCCGAGTGATCCACCGTGGCCGTGATGTAAGCCACTTTGCGCGCTCCGACATCCGCGAAAATATCATAATTTTCGGCCAGCGTTTTTCCGCTGGAGGTTATGGTAAACACACGCTCACCCGCCGCACGAGCCTGCGTTTCTGCCGTACCGATCACAACGGAATACTGCCCTTCGGGGAGTCCTAAAACGGTTATCGCGAAAGAATTCCCGACGATGGCTTCGCTGAAGAGCTGGGCGTTTTCACCGATCCCTTCAATGCGATCAACGGCGCGTTCTCTTTCATGCGAAAATTCGCCGGCTACGCTGACCTGATAAGTGCAGGAACCACAGATTTCTTCCAGAGCGTAACCGGTTGAAGACTGCACCCAAATTCCGGCCGCCGCCATTAATGCAACCGGAATCTTTGAAAATATATTCCGGCAACTCTTTCCTTTTCTGCCTAAGCTATTTTTCCTCATAGGAACTCCTCGTTTATAGTTTACCAACCCAAATTCTCCCAATCTCCGATTTACTTCACCGGCGGAACCGTCACGCCTTCCAGCGTCTGCGGAACCGGCTTCATTAATCCGTCCTCATCGTAATAGAGATAATCCACACACACACTGCGGCGTCCAGTGATACCCTTCAATCCGTTCAGCGTCAATGTCGCATTATGGTAGAACAGATACCATTGATCTTTATATTCAATGATCCCCGGATGAATAGTGAAGCTGTTTTCAGCGTTGCCGGTTAACTCGCCGCGATTCGTCCACGGGCCGTCAATCTTTTCGGCGGTCGCATAGCGGATATTTTCATTCCCGCCTTTGAATCCGGCGTAGGTCAGATAATAAAGGTCGCCGCGTTTATGCAGCCACGGACCTTCAATGTATCCTTCAAGCCCTTGAACCTGTTTAATCTCACCGTCAATCTCAATCATGTTGGGTTTAAGCTTGGCATAGTAACAAGACCCGTTTCCCCAATACATCCAAGCCGTACCATCGTCATCGATTAAGACCGTCGGATCAATATCAATCCCGCGCCCGGGCGTGTCAGGACCAACAACCAGCGCCTTGCCGATCGGATCCACAAAGGGCCCCGTCGGACTGTCAGCCACTGCCACACCGATCGCCTTGTCATTGTACTCGCCGTGTTGAGCCGTCGTGTAATAGTAAAACTTGCCGTCTTTCTCGACCACCTGCGAAGCCCATGCCTCCCCGATGGCCCACTCAAAATCGGTCGGCTTCAGCACAGAACCATGAGAAATCCAGTTTTTCATATCTGTCGTCGAATAACAGAGCCACTCCGTAATGTTATAGTAGTCGCCGCCGTCGACCGCCTCATCGTGACCGACATAAACGTACAGCCGGTCGCCGATAACCACCGGCGCAGGGTCAGCCGTAAACGCATCAGTAAAGACAGGATTTCCTTCCGACACAAATTTCACACCGTCCGGCACGGGAGCGGTACAACCACCCAAAAATGCAGCCACCAACCCGGCTGTCATAATTTTAAACTTCATCACCTTCTCCTCTTTTTTGACAGGAGCCCTCCTGCCTTTTGTTCTCACCGCTTCTGAACCCCTAAGTCCGAGCAGCCGACTATTAATGAACCATCTCAAGCGAAATTACAACGTCAAGATCGACTATAGTAACACACAATCCAACCCAATTTATTCGATTTTCTACGACAAGATTCAGAATAGATACTGCGTATGCCTCAAAAAAACAAAACACTGCAACTATTCAGTCGGTGGAACGGTCACTCCTTCGAGTGTTTGCCGAACCGGCTTCATTCCTCCGTTTTCATCGTAGTACAAATAATCCACACATACGCTTCGTCGTCCGGTGATACCCTTCACCCCGTTCAGTGTCAGCGTTGCGTTATGATAGAACAAATACCACTGACCCTTAAACTCAACAATTCCCGGGTGAATGGTGAAACTGTTATTCGCATTTCCGCTCAACTCACCCCGATTGATCCAAGGACCGTCAATCTTTTCAGCCGTGGCGTAGCGGATATTTTCAGACCCGCGCTTAAATCCGGCATAGGTCAGATAATAAAGGTCGCCGCGTTTGTGCAGCCAAGGACCTTCAACAAAGCCCTCAAGTCCCCTGACCTGTCTAATCTCACCATCGATCTCAACCATGTTGGGTTTGAGCTTGGCATAAAAACAGGAACCGTTGCCCCAATAGATCCAGGCCGTTCCGTCATCATCAATCCACACCGTTGGGTCGATATCATTCCATCCGCGCCCCGGGGTGTCGGAATCAATGATCAGCGCTTTACCAATAGCATCCACAAACGGCCCGGTCGGGCTGTCAGAAACCGCTACACCAATCGCCTTTCCTACATGCGGCTGACCGTGCTGGGCAGTCGTGTAATAGTAATATTTACCCTCTTTCTCGACGACCTGCGAGGCCCACGCTTCGCCCGTGGCCCATTTAAAATCGGTCGGCTTCAATACAGACCCGTGCGAGGTCCATGTTTTCATGTCCTTGGTCGAATAGCAGAGCCACTCCGTGATGTTGTAATAGTCGCCGCCGTCCACCGCCTCATCGTGACCGACATAAACATACAGCTCATCGCCGACCACCAACGGAGCCGGATCCGCCGTAAACGCATCGGTAAAGATCGGGTTGCCTTTGGGAACGAAGCTTTTGGGCATTGATGAAGCTTTTTCCTTTGCAGATTGAGGACCGAAATAGGTGCGCGGCAGCGGTTCTTTATGAACAATCAGGCGCTGAAGCACAACAGCAGGATCGACCATCGTCACCCGAATCGTGTGTTTCCCCGCAGTCTTAACCTCGTGAGACGACGTCAGCCTGCGCGAATTATTCTGCACGGTTGCATCCCATGCGCGATCATTCGTCATAACCACATTGAGCAGCTGAGGCACTTGATCATCAAATGAGACAGCAACGCGGACACCCCGCCCCGGAACAAATGCCAACACCGGACCAAAGATCAGGTCAACATCCACTTGACCGGGCTCAGCAATATAGACCGGATACTCGATGTACGGCGCATCATTCGGCGGAAGAATGCTTTCAGCCGACGTCGGGAAAATAGTCATGGCAGACTCGGCCCGCAGATAATCCGGGATCGCCTCCCAGCGCACCCCATTGACGGACTGTTTTTTTGAATAGTCCCCGGCGTCAATGGCAATCGGTCCAACCAGTCCACCAAAGGCCCCATCTGCTTCTTTTGTCTGAGCTGCGGTGGCCTTGTGGGCGATAATCTTCACAGCAACCGTTTGATCCGCATTCCCGATAACCACTTCACCTTCGGCTTTTCCGACTGGGGCCTTGCTCCAGTCAATTTCCACCCAAAGGCGGTCATCCACCTTATTAAAGGCCTTTCCTTTGCGCAGAACGATCCACGGCTGACTCGCATCGAACGAATAGGTGATCGCCTTACTTCCCCGCTGGAAGACATCAATAAAGGAGCGCTGGTTATTGATTGAATCAAAGGCCGGCAGCATGGCAACTCCGTCACCGCCGGGCCACGCCGAACGGGAACCGTCAATCGCGACGCCGAACTCATCTGTATCCGGCACTTCCACATCCTGAACGCGCGGCATCACCTGTCGCCGCGGCTCCGCCCAGCCGGTATAGCCGATGCGGTTCTGGCTCATCATGTGGTTCCATTTTCCATCGGAAATTTCCGTGTGAAAATAGTCGCTGAGCGCTTGGTCCTGCGCGAACAGCTCGCGCGTCTTCTCGGCTTCCAGATTGGCTGATGCACGCCCCTGCTCCACAAACAACCGGTTATACGCCGCTGCAATATACATATCCACGACCGTTGTAAACGCCTTCACCGGATAAAGTCCCAGCTGATAAAATGCATCTCGCTGCTCTTCGGAAAGCTCTGCATTCACCTTTTCAGCGCGTTTGACCAAATCGTTCCACTGTTTAGAAACCCGCTCCGCCTCCCGATAATCCACCACACTGAAGGTGTTCGGATCAATCAGTTCCGGCTTACGCCAGCCGGCATACTTCAGATATTTTGAAACAATATCCGCAATCTCTTCCGCATGCTCCCCACCAAAGTCGCGCGCCGCCCATTTTTCAGTAAACTCTGCAATCTTATCCTTCGGCAGGGCTTCCGGATCCCAGGCCATCCGGAGGAAAAACTCAATCGGCAGTTCCATCGGCTTCAGATCGCCCACGTTTACGATCCAGATCTCATTGGCATCAT
The DNA here is from genome assembly GCA_016937035.1 of Pontiellaceae bacterium. Next base: position 17,585 of record JAFGWS010000177.1, on the reverse strand, counting down.
ATTCATACGCCAAATTCATCTGCTCCCAAATCTTCGGCAGCGGATTGGTATTAATCCAGCGGTAACTGCGCGGTCCGCCGACATAATCAAAGTGATAATAAATGCCCGCTCCGCCGCTGCGCTTGCGCTCTTCCGGCGTCGGCAGACGCCGAATGTTGCCCCAGTTGTCATCGCACCACAGCAGCGTCACATCATCCGGTACACGCATGCCGTGCTCATAGTAATCCATCACCTCTTTGTAGAGCGCCCACAGCTGAGGAACCTGGGTAACATCCGGATTCATGTATTCTTTCAGAATCTCACGCTGGTCGGCCACAATCTTTTCGAGCAGGGCGACGTTGTCGTCCATGTTTCCGCCTCGGATCATCTCCTCATCGCCGTCACCGCGCATCCCGATAGTGACGATGCTCTCATAATCCTTGTTCCGCTTAATCCCATCCGTCCAGAAATTGCGCAGTCCCTCTTCATTAGTGGCATAGTTCCACTGGCCGTTTCCTATATTGGCTTTGCGTTTGGTCCATTCCTCTTGAGCACGGATCATCGGCTCATGATGCGAAGTGCCCATCACAATTCCATATTCATCGGCCAGCACCGGATTCAACGGATCATCTTCATTAAAGGCCTTGCCCCACATGGCCGGCCAGAGATAGTTGCCGCGCAGACGAAGAATCAGCTCAAACATGTGCACATACATCTTGGAATTGATGCCGCCGAATTTTTCCTTTGCCCACGGACCGAATGCGGGCTCCTCGTCGTTAATAAAGATGCCGCGGTATTTCACCTTCGGCTCGCCGGAGGCATACCGTCCGGGAATCACATAGGCTTCAGTGCGCTTTTTCGGCGGCACATCCGCCCACCAGTACCACGGCGAAACGCCGAGCTGTTCCGACAGTTCATAAATCCCATAGATGGTTCCGCGCTTATCGCTGCCCGCAATCACCAGTGCCCGATCTACACCGCTCGCCGGCTGGTTCACTACCGCAATGACAAAACTTTCCCATTTCCCCTTTAAATCGGAATCATCGAGCTTTCCACTCGAAACCAACGAATCAATCAGCGAGCTCTTGCCCAGTGTACCGATAATAATCGGCATTTTGCTGAAAGACCCTTTGGTGAAAATTTGCGGTTTGCGACCTGTAACACGCTCAACGTCAGCCTGAAGATCGCCGACTGCCCGGATTACGCCCTTGTAGTCGTTTGCATCGTGCCACAGTTCAGCCGCCTGACCGCTTGCCACCACCGGAAACGCGCCCCGCTGAGCCGACTCGGTCACAATGTCCTGCGGAAGGCCCAGCCCCGCATGAGCGGCAGCGACAAAGCATAAAAGCAACACTGACGCTGAAACAAATCGTTTAAACAATGATCGTCCCACGACGACCGGACGGATTTCCCGGGTTCGTTCTTTTGATGTCATATTGTATTCCCAAACAATTACTTCTATTCCAATCGCACTGATTCAGCACAATTCGGCGAAAGTGAATGGCGTGACGCTCTCTAAAACTGAGAACATTCTGCACCGGCCATCAAAACAAAACTCATTCCCGCCTTAAGAAAACCGGGCATGGATCGCTTTATTCTTCCCCAGACAGCCTATGCGGAGATCACCCCAAACAATGAACGCTCCTGTTCCGATATCTGCAGATATCCTCGAACAATGGAGAGATTCGCTAAGACTAACGAATAAACCCGCAAAGCTAGTTTATCGAAATAACGGGAAAACGGCAAGATTGAGGGAGCGTGCAAGGAACCAAAGGCGAAGCTTGATTTCAGCCGACGATCCCATAAAGTTACTGCTCATTTTTACCGGATAGGAGAATACATTATGGCAGCAATTGAAGGAAACATGCTTATCGCACAGAGTGGCGGCCCCACCGCCGTTATTAACCAGAGTCTGATCGGCGCAGTAATGGAAGCGCAGAAGCACGCTGAGATTAAAAATATTTACGGCGCGCTCCACGGCATTCAGGGCATCCTCGACGAAAACCTGATCGACCTGAATCAGGAATCGCAGGAAACGCTTGAAACCGTGGCCATCACCCCCTCCTCCGCGCTCGGCTCCGTACGCCGAAAGCCGACGCCCGATGACTGCTCCGCCATCTTCAAGGTGCTCGAAAAATATGACGTCCGCTATTTCTTCTACATCGGCGGTAACGACTCCGCTGAAACCACGCACATTATCAACGAAGAAGCGAAGAAAGCCGGATACGAGCTGCGCTGCTTCCACATCTGCAAAACCATCGACAACGACCTGCGCGAAAACGACCACACGCCGGGCTTCGGCTCCGCCGGCAAATTTGTTGCCCAGGCCTTTATGGGCGACAACCTCGACAACGTGGCGCTCGGCGGCGTTAAAATCAACATTATCATGGGCCGCCACGCCGGCTTCCTGACCGCTGCCGCTGCACTCGCCAAGCAGGATGAAAACGATGGCCCGCACCTGATTTATCTCCCGGAACGCGCGTTCTCCATGGAGAGCTTTATCAACGACGTGAAATCCGTAAACGATCGCCTCGGCCGCTGCGTGATCGCGGTTTCCGAAGGCATCTCCGATGCCGACGGCACGCCGATCGTCACCCTGGGCGCAGCCGCCAAAGAAGTCGATTCACACGGCAACGTTCAGCTGAGCGGAACCGGCGCACTGGGCGATATTCTTGCCAACGAAATCAAAGCAAAGACCGACATCAAACGCGTACGCGCTGACACCTTCGGCTACCTCCAGCGCTCGTTCGCCGGATGCTATTCCGAAGTCGATGCCAAAGAAGCCTTCGGCGTCGGGGCTGCAGCCGTACAGGAAGCCATCAGCGGCGACAAAGACGGGTCCATGGCCATTCAGCGCAAAGAAGGCCCGGAATATGCCGTTGATTTCAAACGCGTACCGCTGAAAAACGTGGCTAAAGAAACTCGTCATATGCCGGATGAATTCATCAACGAAGAAGGTAATAACGTCACCCAGGCCTTCATCGACTACGCGGCACCGATCGTCGGCGAACTGCCCAAAATCGGCAAATTCAAACGCGTTCCCGTCACAAAAATATAGAGTCAACACCAAGACAAAAAGGGCACCAAGGTCACCTATTCTTCGAGACCTTGGTGCCTTTTTCTATTCCACCGATTCAGAAGATGATTCATTTCAGAAATGTTTTACAGGACACGAGAAGACAGAGAACAACAGCTCTGTATCTTGCAGTAGTGGAAACAAGCGATTTCCAGAGGCGCAACCCGTATGGCGGCGGGAATTTTCAGACAAAACATTTGATCCTTCCTGAGCCAGAAACTAAAAAAGGAGGCCTGAAAAGCCTCCTTTCATTATTCAGATCTCCGGATGATGCTTATTTTTTCGGAGGAAGAACAGCATCTTTGGCAGCCTTGGCGATGCGGAATTTGAGCACCTTACCCGCCTTAATCTTGATCTGCTCGCCGGTTGCAGGATTGCGCGCAGTACGGGCCTTGCGCTGAACCTTAATCAGCTTACCGATACCCGGAATGGTAATGCCTTCCGGAGCTTTTGCTCCCTTATATACCTGAGCCACAAGCGAATCCAGAGCGGCCTTCGCCTGAACCTTGGAAATACCTGCATCTTCTGCTATCTTTTGGATAATTTGCGACTTTGTTACTGCCATGCTTCGTCTCCCTGTTGCGTAGTTATTATATGGAGTCTTCCATCAAGCACTTGCTTAATAGATTCCCCACCTGTACTGCTAATTACTTAAAGCACGATAACACCGCAAGCAGTAAAACCGCAAAATGCTTGCTTTATTGGCCATTGCTCAAATTTCGCAGTTCATTTTTCACCATTTTTTGCATACGTCCATGCTCAAGCAACCCCGGTTTATGCCCCGCTTTGCCCTCGGAAGACCCCTGTTATCCTTTCAGCGAGTCGAGAATGAGGGTCGCCTTGATGGTCACACAACTTGTTAGCGGGTTTGTCTGGCATCCCCGGGGAGCATTCGGTTTATATAGACCGCAAATGAATGCGAATTTTTTATTTATCAGTCTGGTGAATCTGTTGATTGCAGGTTTGCTTTCATCGGTTTTTGCGTCGTTGCGCTATACGGGCGATGTGGGACTTCCTCGTCTGATTGAGCGCGCAGACATCGGTCGAAAAATCAAGTTGCTGCAAGTGTGGCAAAACCGATGGAATCTTCTCTGCAAGACCGCGCGCCTGCTTTTGACCCTGTCGACCATTGCAACGTTTGTTTTTTACTATCGGGCCTTCTCAGATTGTCATTTCTGGATTTTGTTCTGTGCGGTGTTTCTGTTCTCCCTCGTCTACATGATTTTTGCACGAATTATTCCGCACGTTCTATCGGAAAGTTATGCCGACCGCATTTCGCTCTGGGCGCTGCCGCTTGTGGGTCCCCTAACCCTTTTTCTGTACATTTTTGTCTGGCCGATGCAGCGGATTGAGGACCACTTGCTTTCAAAAGCGATGCAGGCATCGGACGATGAAGACCGACCCTCCACCGAGGAAGAGGTGATCAGTCTGATTGAAGACACGGACGAACAGGACCTTGAAAAGGAAGAGCGCGAAATTATCCGGAGTGTTTTTGAGTTTGGCGAGAGCATCGCCCGTGAAATTATGACACCGCGTATTGAGATCAGCGGTATTCGCGATACGCTTTCGGTAAAGGAATGCATTGAGCTGGTTAAAGAGTCGCGCCACTCACGGTTTCCTGTTTTTCATGAAAACATTGACGATGTCATCGGTATGATTCATGTGAAGGACCTGATGCGCTCGGCTTTTAATGGCGATCTGGAGCTGCCGATCCGTCAGTTGGTGAAGCGTATCGATTATGTTCCGGAAACCATGCCGCTCAACGACCTGCTGCAGCTGATGAAAAATTCACGTTCTCAGCTCGTTTTAGTCGTCGATGAATATGGCGGAACCGAGGGTCTGGTGACTATGGAGGACGTGATTGAAGAGTTGGTCGGCGAAATTGAGGATGAGTATGATTTGGACGAAAAGGACTATTCCGTTCGCCCGGACGGCACGGTGATGGTTAAAGCACGGATGCCGATCTATGAGATCAATGAGGTCCTTGAGGCGAAACTGCCGGAGAGCGAGGAATATGACTCGCTTGGAGGATATGTCTATTCCCGGCTGGGCCGGATTCCGAAGACCGGTGAATCGCTGCAGGCCCCGGGATACACACTTCGCGTTCACGCCGCAACGCATCGGCAAATCCAGATTATTCATATGATTCCCACCAACGAGGCGGCATCGTGATTCCGGAGAAGATGATTGCGAACCATCTTATTCCCTGGTTTCTGGCCCACAAACGGAGCATGCCGTGGCGGAATCAGCGCACGCCCTACCGCGTTTGGATCTCGGAGCTGATGCTGCAACAAACCCGCGTGGATCAGGTCATCCCCTATTTCCTCCGTTTTATGAAGCGTTTCCCCTCGCTGAAATCACTCGCGGAAGCCTCGCAGGAGGAGGTCCTGAAGCAATGGGAAGGGCTCGGATATTATTCCCGAGCACGCAATCTCCATAAAGCGGCACAGATCATTGCTGAACAATACAAGGGCATTTTCCCTAAAGAGCCGGAACAGATTAAAGCGCTGCCGGGCATTGGTGATTATACTGCGGCCGCGATCGGGTCGCTGGCATTTAATCTGGACCTGGCGGTCGTCGATGGAAATGTGATTCGGGTGCTGTCGCGTCTTTATGCCTACACCAAAGATACCCGCTCCACCGTCGCCCGAAAAGAGTTGCAGCAGATGGCGGATAAATTGCTGACGAAAGGTGACGCGGGGAATCATAACGAAGCCATGATGGAGCTGGGTGCAACGGTCTGTCTTCCAAAAAATCCAAAATGCAGCATCTGTCCTCTTGCGGAGGGTTGCCTGGCCTGTTTATCGGGCCGACCCGCCGAATATCCGATTAAAGCACCCAAGAAAAAGGTGCCGCATATTGTAGTCGGTGCCGCCGTGGTAACAAACCGCAAGGGCGAGGTGCTGATTGCACAACGCCGAGATCAGGATATGCTCGGCGGCCTGTGGGAATTTCCCGGCGGAAAACAGGAAACGGGCGAAACCATTCAGCAGTGTATCGCAAGAGAATTAAAAGAAGAGCTGGGCATCCAGGTTGATGTCGGTGATTTTCTGGCTGCGATAAAGCACGCTTACAGCCATTTTACAATGGAGATGCACACCTATTTTGCCCGTATTCGCACGGGGCGACCACGGCCCATTGAGTGTAAGGATTATTGCTGGGCAAAGATTGAAAACCTGCGCACATTCGCCTATTCAAAAGCTGATCTCAAGGTGATTGATGCGTTGGAACAGTTGAATCAGAAGGCGGAGGAATAATAGATGAAAGAGATCGTACATTCAGCCCAGGCTCCAGAACCGATCGGGCCCTACAGTCAGGCCGTTAAAGCAGGGAACCTGCTCTTTGCATCCGGACAGATTCCGATTGATCCAACGACCGGCGAAATGATTCAGGGCGGCATTGCAGAACAAACACATCAGGTTATGAAAAACCTGAAGGCGGTACTGAACGCAGCGGGCACATCGTTCTCCGATGTGGTTAAAACGACCGTCTATCTTTCGGATCTGAGTCTGTTTACTGAGTTTAACGCAGTGTATGCGGAATATTTTGATGAAGCCACGGCCCCGGCGCGCGCAACTGTTCAGGTGAGTGCACTGCCCAAGGGCGCTCTGGTGGAAATTGATTTAACGGCGTCTCTTCATGCGTAAAAGAGAATATTCACTTGTCGGGATCTGCGTACTGCTGGTTGCAGCGCTGGCGTTTGTTCTTTTCAGAAATTCGACCCATATAACGAACCCCAAGTTGTCGGGCTTCACTATGGGAACATCCTACACCATTCAGATTGCGGAACGAGTCAGCATGAAGAAACTGGACGCCTTGCTCCCGATGATTGATGCAGAACTTGCCGAAGTGAATCGGCAAATGTCAACGTGGGATCCGGCCAGCGAAATTTCGAGGTTTAATCACTCTTCCTCAACTGAACCGATCACGGTTTCCGAGCCCTTTGCCGAGGTTGTTCGCCGAGCACTGGAACTCAGCAAAGAGAGCAACGGCGCATTGGATCCCACCTTGGAGCCTCTCCTCACGTTATGGGGTTTCAGCAGCGAATCAACAACGAGTGAAATTCCATCGGAAGAAGCCATTTTAAAAGCGAAGGCATTGACGGGCTGGCACAAGATAAGCGTCCCCTCAACCTCTTCTCTTCAGAAATCCGAACCGCAGGTTTCTCTTGATCTAGGAGCGATTGCCAAGGGATACGGAGTGGATGCCGTCAGCAAGCTGCTTATGGAAAACGGCTTTAAAAACTGGTACGTTGAAATCGGCGGAGAGTTGAAGGTTCGCGGAAAAAATACCCAGGGAGAACCGTGGAAAATCGGAGTTCAATATCCGAGCCCAACAGCCGAGTTTGATCGATTCCAAGGGACGCTTCAGATTTCTTCAGGGGCGTTGGCAACCTCGGGCGATTACCGCAACTATATCGAAGAAGATGGGCAAATCTATTCCCACATTCTGGATCCGCGCACCGGCCGCTCGGTGCATTCGACGACCGCCAGCGTCTCGGTATATGCTCCAGACTGCACACTCGCCGACGGAATGGCCACCGGACTTTTCGTTATGGGACCCGAAAAAGGAGTTGCGTGGGTGGAGCAGACGCCGAATGTTGAAGCACTTTTTCTGGTCAGAGGCGAAAATGGCGAAATAATTGAAAAATTTAGTTCGGATTTTTTGGCTGCGACAGGGTATATTCCCCTACCGGAAGACAAATCACATTAAATAGAAATTTAACAGAGAAGGAACAGGCCCATGCGCAAATTGTGTTGTCTATCGATTTTTATTGCCGCTGTAGCCGTATGTGGTTGCAAAGAAAAGGAGAACCCGCTTATCGAAAAAGGGGAAGCCCTTTACAATGAGCAAAAATGGGAAGAGGCCGAAAAAGCATTTAAAGACGCTCTGGCCGAGGGTCCTGAGCTGGCTAAAGCGCATTTGGGATTGGCGCGAATCTATCAGGAAAATCAAACATTGCTGGCACACGCAATATACCACTATGATCGGTTCCTTGAACTTGATCCTGAAGCAGAATCTGCCGGCATGTTTGTTAGAGAACGGCAGGCCGTAGAAGAGATGTTGATTAAAAACGTCATCGAAAGTTCTCCTGAGGTAACACGTATCAGGAACTCGGCCCAAGCACAGGAGAGCGCATGGGGAAGAGAAAAGACTCAGCTGCAGAATCAGATTGCCCGCTTAGAAGAACAACTTCGGGCCGCTCGAACCACCCAGGGACCAACGACTCCGCCCCGGGGATCTCAAGGATCGACGACTCCGCCCCGGGGATCTCAGGGATCAACGACGCCATCCCGAACTTCTCAGGGAACTACCTCCAATGAGCCCATCATTTACACCGTCGCTAAACAAGACACCCTCTCGAAGATTGCGAACAGATTCTATAGAGACACCTCCAAATGGACCATCATCTATGAAGCAAACAAGGATACCCTGCCCGATCCAAACTCGCTGAAAGTGGGTCAGTCCTTAGTGATACCTCAACTCGAAGAATAAAAGTCGTTTGCGATGAACATCCGCTTGCAGATCCACTCGGTGACGACAAGCTGGGGACCTGTTGTCATTGAAGTAAAAGGGCAGCGTGTGGAGCGCTGCTCTCTTTCTTTTCTGAAAGACGCACCAAAAACACCCTTTAAAATTGAAACCGTGGATGATGCTCCTTCCGCACATTATATAGCCGAACTGCTGTCAGGGAGAAACGCCTCTCTCCCATCCATTTGGTTACCGGAAAGCAGGCCCTTTCAGTGCCGTGTATGGAAAGGGATCCAATCTATTCCATGGGGAAAAACGCTTTCGTATGCCGCGCTTGCTGAACGTATTGGATCTCCCCGCGCGGTTCGTGCGACCGCCAATGCCTGCGGGAAAAACCCACTTCCGCTCTTCATTCCCTGCCACCGCATTGTTCGCAGCAACGGAACTCTCGGCGGGTTTTCGTCCGGGATCGCCTGGAAAAAACTGCTGCTCGAACTCGAAGGCATTTCCTTTTAATAAACGCCAATGAAACTTGCATCGACCATACCCGTGAGCTAATTAAACCCCATCGTTAAGAACCAGCGATACAGAAAGGTTGTTAATATTATGAAGCATTTTAAAGATGGAATCACCGCTGAGAAACTTCTCGATCGCTCTCTTTTTCATATGAGATACAGCCGAGGGAAAGATATGGCCGCCGCTACGACGTTTGATAAAATGCTCTGCTTTTCCCATGCCGTGCGCGATATGGCGGTTGATGGTTTTATTGCGACGCAGAAACAGTATTTTGAACAGGACGTTCGACGGGTAAATTACCTTTCGATGGAATATCTGATCGGGAAGATGCTTGAGAACAACATGTATGCGGTCGGCATTGAAGGTATCGCCGCGGAAGCCCTCAAGGCCATGGATATTACGCTGGAGGAAGTCCTGGAGCTGGATGTTGAAGCGGGTTTAGGCAACGGCGGTTTAGGACGCCTTGCCGCATGTTACCTCGACTCGCTGGCGACTATGGAGCTTCCTGCGTACGGCTACGGCATCCGCTATGAACACGGTATCTTCCGGCAAGAGTTTAATAATGGGTGGCAGTGTGAACGGCCTGATGATTGGCTGGCGTTGGGATATCCATGGGAACTTATTCGTCCCGAATATACGCTGCCGGTCTGTGTATACGGAGAGGTCCGAAAAAGTTTTGTTCCGGGACAAGGCGAAACAGATGTCTGGCAAAATTTTCAGGTATTTGAAGCGGTTCCTTACGACCTGCCGATCATTGGCTACGGCGTCAACAGCGTAAACATGCTGCGGTTGTGGAAATCGCAAGCTGCCGGCGGCTTCCGCCTCGATGTCTTTAATCAAGGCGACTATGTCCGAGCGGTGGAAGAGAAAAACTGGGCGGAAAATGTTTCGAAAGTGCTCTACCCGTCCGACTACACCTATGCAGGCAAAGAGCTTCGGCTGATTCAGGAATATTTCCTGGCCTCCTGCTCCGTCCGCGACATTGTTCGACGCTACAAGAAAAACCATCGCGATTTTAATCAGTTTGCACAGAAGAACGTCATTCAGCTGAACGATACCCACCCCACCCTCGCGGTTCCGGAACTCATGCGTGTACTGCACGACGAAGAGCGGATTCCGTGGAATAAGGCCTGGGAGATCACCACCAACACCTTCTGCTACACCAACCACACCCTCCTCGCTGAAGCGCTGGAAAAATGGACGGTGGATCTGCTCCAGCGGGTATTGCCGCGCCATATGCAGATTATCTTTGAAATCAATCACCGATTCCTCCAAAAGGTCGAAGTCTCGCATCCCGGCGACGGCGAGCTCCTACGGAATGCCTCGCTCGTGGAAGAAGGACCGCAGAAACAGATTCGTATGGCCAACCTCTGCGTGGTCGGCAGTTCCAAGGTCAATGGCGTCTCCGCGCTCCACTCCGAACTGCTGCGCACGAACACGATGCCGCAGTTTGACAAACTTTATCCGGGCAAATTCTGTAACGTAACCAACGGCATTACCCATCGCCGCTGGCTGCTGAAGGCCAACCCGGAACTGACGGAGCTCATCGTCGACCAAATCGGTGCTGCGTGGAAACGGGATCTTTCGTTGCTTAAAAAATTCGAGGGATCCTCCACCAATGAGGCTGTTCAGAAACGCTTCATGAACATCAAGCACGAGAAAAAAGAAAAACTCAGCGATATTATTTCGGATCTGACGGGCCACGTGGTCAGTCCGGACTCCATCTTCGATGTACAGATTAAGCGCCTGCATATGTACAAGCGCCAACTGCTCAAAGCGATGCACATCATCTATCTCTACAACAAAATCAAGGAGAATCCGAAGGCCAAGGTTCAACCGCGAACCTTTATCTTTGCAGCCAAGGCCGCTCCGGCGTATCTGATCGCCAAATCGGTGATCAAGCTGATCAACACCATGGCCGATGTAATCAATAACGATGTCGATGTGGCCGGTCGCCTGAAGGTCGTCTTCCTTCCGGACTATAATGTTTCGCTGGCAGAAAAAATTATTCCCGCCGCCGATATTTCAGAGCAGATTTCCACCGCCGGCCTTGAAGCCTCCGGCACCGGCAATATGAAACTCTCGCTCAACGGAGCCCTGACCGTCGGCACGTGGGACGGAGCAAATATTGAAATTGCGCAGCACGTCGGCGAGGAGAATATCTTTATCTTCGGCCATCGCACAGAGGATCTGGCGGAACTTCGAAGCAAAGGATACAACCCATTGTCCTACGTTGAAAAATCAAAAGAGCTGCGAAAGGTGCTCGAAGCGATTCGCAATAATATCTTTGATCCGACGCAGCCGGACCTCTTCAAAGATCTCTACAACGATCTCACGGAGCACGGTGACCACTATTTCTATCTGGCCGACTTTGCCGATTACGTAAAGTGCAACGAGCTGGTGGATAAGCTCTATTCCACCCCTGCTAAATGGGCGGAAAAGGCGATCCTCAATGTGGCCCGTATGGGATGGTTCTCCTCGGATCGCTCCATTCAGGATTACTGCGACAGCATCTGGCATCTGGAACCCAGCCCGATAAAGCTGAACGGAGACGAAGAGTAGACTTCAGAAATATGCCCGCACCGGAATTACGGTTCCTGCTCAGGCTTCGGTGAGCGCTGCATCAGATCCGTAACGGCCTGGCGCGGATTTTTTCCGCAGTGAACAACCGCGCAGACTTCGGCCGTAATCGGAACCGGGATGCCCAGCTCATCGGCCAGCTCCTTCGCGGCCTGACAGTTCCACACGCCTTCGGCCACCATTTTCATACTGCCCAGAATCTGCTCCAGCGACTCACCTTTGCCGAGGCGTTCGCCAACACCGCGATTGCGGCTGTGCTTACTCATGCAGGTCACCATCAAGTCGCCGATTCCGCTCAGCCCCGAAAAGGTTTCCGGTTTAGCTCCCAATGCAACGCCCAGTCGGGTGATCTCAGCGATACCGCGCGTCATTAACGCTGCTTTAGAGTTATCGCCGTAGCCCATGCCGTCGCCGATACCCGCCGCCACCGCAATCACATTTTTAAGCGCGCCGCCCAGTTCAACTCCGACCACGTCGTCGAGGGTATACACGCGGAACGCATCGTTCACAAAAAGCTCCTGAATCTGCACCGCAACAGCATGATCCTTCGCGGCAATCGAGACGGCGCAAGGAACGCCCCGCGCGACCTCTTCGGCATGGCTCGGTCCCGACAAAACGGCCACCGGCCGCCCAAGAATACCCTCGGCCACCGCGCTCATGCGCTCGTGCGTCTTTTCATCCAGTCCCTTTGTGGCACTCACCACCAGTGCATCGGCAGGGATAAACGGCTTAAAGGTTTCGAGTGTCGATTTATAAAAGCGCGACGGCACCACCAAAACCACCAAGCCCGCGCCCTCTACCGCCTCCGCCGGATCCGTTGTCCAGTGGAGCGATTTCGGCAACTCAACACCGGGCAGATAGGTCTTGTTCTCCCCGCAGAACCGAATCATCGCCCTCGTTTCTTCAAAGGGGCCCCATACCGTCGTATCATGTCCATTACGGTTGAGCACCATCGCCAGTGCGGTTCCCCAGCCGCCGTCGCCAATTACTGCTGTTTTCATATCAAATACCTTCCGTTTAAAGTAGGACAGGCTTCCAGCCTGACTGCCGTCGTTCAGCTTCGCGTTCATAAACAGGCGGGAAGCCTGTCCTACTTTTTCTTCCCGAATCGATGTTCGGTTCCGTTCATCAACCGCTTAATATTGGCGCGGTGCAGCCATATCACCAGCAGCGACAACACGCTCAGTGCAATACGGACGGTCAGCCCATTATCCATCCACCAGACCGAAATCGCGACAGCTACGGCCGCCAGAATGGACGAGAGCGAAACAATGCGCGAAAAGACCAGACACAGCACCCAACAGAGGAATCCGATTCCGACCGCCGCCGGAGCCACGCCCAGCAGCATCCCAGCGCTGGTAGCCACGCCCTTGCCGCCCTTAAATTTCAGGAAGACCGGGAACGTGTGCCCGAGAATGGCGACAATGCCAAACAACACACCCCACTCCGGATCGAGACACACCAGACGCGGAAAAACATACGCCGGAATAAAACCCTTCAGCGCATCGAGTACGAACGTAAAAACGCCCCACCCTTTTCCAACCACGCGAAATACGTTTGTCGCACCAATATTCCCGCTGCCGTGTCGGCGAATATCCACGCCGCGCGATTTAGCCACCAACAGACCAAACGGCATCGCGCCCAGGAAATAGGCAACAACGCCCAGAATCACTCTACACATACAAACTCTCCCTGCCTAATTAAACAGCGAATTTCCAAACCCCTTCAGGATATCCTTCAACACTTCATTCCCGCCAACCTCGTCGACCTGCTCGCCGAGAATATCCACCGCAATATCCGTTGCAGTTGGAGAAGGCGCGTTTGTATCGAATGATCCGCCGCCTGCCAAATCCTTTAGAACGCTCTTTACGGTTTCGCTCTCGCCGATTTCCTCCACATGCTCAGCCAACACATCCACGGCAACGTCCGCAACGACCTCACGATTAACATCGTCCGGCGGAAGCTCTCCGCTCAGCACCTCTTTCAACACCCGCTGAACCGTTTCGCTCTCGCCGACCTCATCCACCTTTTCGCTGAGCACCACCACTGCAGCATCACTCAGCACCTCCCGCAGTTCCGGAGGCGTCGCAGCCACCGGCTCTTTCGCCTCAGCGGAATATTCCGACGTAGCCGCAGTCGTTGCCGAAGGCGGCTCTACCCTTTTAGGTGCGTCCTCTTTCCCGAGCTGTTTTCCATAATACACGCCCGCGAAACCAACACCCGCCAACACCACAACTCCGCACAGCATCTTTATTCCTGTTTTCATAAGGCATCTACCTCCAGTTCGCACAAGATACAATACTGCGTTCATATTTCCATAGAAGGTTGATAAAAAAGCATCCATCGAAATTGCACCGCCGCCTCAAAACCATTACTTTTTCTTCCATGGGTATTTTTTCTAGAAAGTTTACAATCGTCGTTGCCTGCAAGGCCAACATCACACGCAGTGCCTATCTGCACAGCTACATGGAGCACTACCTTAAAAACCACATGCCCTACGCCCGAAAAAAGGTGCGCATTCTTTCCGCTGGCGTGGAAGCCCGCAACGGCAGCTCCGCCCATCAGGTCGTCAAGCATGTGGCCCGTCTTAACGGGTTTTCGCTCAGCAACCACAGTTCCAGCAAGTTTACCAAAACACTGGTCCGCCAGGCCGATGTCATCCTTCTGATGGAGCAATGGCAGAAAGAGCGGCTGATCGAACGCTTCCCGGCCGCCAGGGATAAAAGCTTCCTCCTGACAGAATACCTCTGGCACGGCGACCCGAAAGATATCGGCGATATCCCTGATCCGACCGGGCAGAACACCGTCGACTACGAAGACTTCATCCAAGCGGCCCACGCCGAAATCGACCGTATCTTCCGCGAACTCGGCAGCGCCGGAATAATATAAAACCCACAAACGGTTTCAGGACCTTCTGCCTAACGTTCTAAAAAGTGGGAGTAACCGCCGTTGGGTAGGCATCGAAGAATTCCCACAGGATGGCGACCAAGCCGATGTCCTGCATGGCCAGGGAGATCCGGTCGCGCACTTGGCCGAACCGGACTCCGCCGCCATCGAGCGCCAGACTCAAGAACAGCATGTAGCGGATCTCAGCCAGATGGATGGAGGCGAACACGAGACTGCGAACAGAGTGGCCGTTACGTTTTCCTATGAAACCGCCATTGGGACAGGATGCATACCAGAACTGGAGCAAGGGGTGGATGAGTACAAAAAAAACCTCCAACCCGTGGGGATTAGAGGTTAGAGATTGGTGGCGAGACCCAGAATCGAACTGGGGACACGCGGATTTTCAACCCAAATTGCACCGCGTGCAATTTCCACCTTAACGCCCATCATTTTTTCGCGTTATCCCGAGCAAATATGCGATTTTCCTTAACAAATACGACCTATTTAGAGAAACCCGCTCCAATAGCCATGCTCGTAACTGATTTAATTTGTACCCACAAGAATCAACTGTCTCGTGATCAGAACATACCACAAATATACCACAACTTTTCTGAAGCACAAACCTGCCTCAATTCATTGTTGTGTTTGCAATCAGCCATCCATGCGAGCACTCAAATCACCTTTCCACATCCAATCTCTGATGAAAACCTTCTTAGCGCATCAGGGAGCGGACATCGGAAATAAGGTTCTTCGACCGGAGTTGTGCCCTGCCTTGCAGTAAGATCCCTTCGGGACGAGCCATTAGGCTCGCTTTCCTTTTGCTTCACAAGCCGTAATGATTCCGACCGACAAGGGCAGGATCAAACGGGAACTTCGACTGGGCGGAGTTATTTCGTGGTATTACCGCGCCGCTGCCTGACATATCCCCAGCATTCCACATCAGAGCACACCCCTGCGTCCCGTCCGACATGATAGGTTGGTTCGTCATGTTCTGATCCCGTATTTTGAACCGGTCATTCTTTCCGATTTCTTAGGTATTATCTGCTCTACGCTTCGGGATTGTTTCTCGCTCAATTATTGTTTCATTCGTGGTTGAAAATCGCATCTCAATCCAGAATATCCTCTTCAAATTCCGCGTTATTGGCTATCTTTTGTACTGATTTGGTCCTCCGACTTGTTTCCGTATACAGTAGTCAATCCATTTGACGCAATGCACGGGCTGACCCGAATGGCACTAACTTAAGCGGTTCTACCATCTATGAATTTGCGTGAAATAGCGTCCAAAACCATGGCTTTTGTTTTATGAAGTCTGATATCTATATTACTTTCATGAAAAACAACACGCCATTTTCCTTGGATTCCACCTGCAAACGCTGCACCGAAAACCCCGTTCCGCCCAGCAGAGGCTTGCGGATGAATGGGCCGGACTGAAACAAAAATCCTTTGTGCAACTCGGAGAATTCTTCGGTCGATTCCTTCCCGGGGCGCAGCTGCAGCCCACACCGAGCGGCGCGCACAGCCGCCGCAGGTTCTACAGTCTGGGAAACACCTTCTGGGCATTCCTCACGCAGGTGCTTGCCCCGGAAGGGGGCTGCCGCGAGGCCGTGGCGAAACTCCAGTCCTATGCGCCCCTGAAGGTCATGGACCTAGTGGGCGGGCGGCGCGTCATCGTGGTCGATGGAACGGGCGTGAGCATGCCCGACACGGAGGCTAACCAGCGGGAGTGGCCGCAACAGAGCCAGCAACGGCCGGGATGAGGGTTCCCGTCCGCGCACATCTGCGGCTGCTTCGTGCTGGGAACCGGAACGTTGCTCAGCTTTGAAACCGGCAACAAGAAGGGCAGCGAACTCGGTTTGTACCGCAAGCAATGGGACGTGTTCAGGGCGGGCGACATCGCGCTGGGCGACAAGATGTTCTGCAACTACCACGACCTGGCGATGCTCGGGAAGCGAGGGGTCGATTCGGTGGTCATGCTGCCGGAGCTCAATCGCAAGCCCATCAACCCGTCCCACGCGGCAAGGGCACTTGGGGAAAACGATCTGGTCGTCGAATGGAAGAAGCCAGCCTGGAACAAGAAGTCCGCCTATTCACGCGAGGAATGGGAACAGCTCCCCGACGTGCTGATCCTGCGCCAGATCAGGGTGGACGTCTCGCGGCAGGCTTCCGCACGAAAAGCTTCTCGATCATCACCACCCTGCTCGATCCGGTGGTCTACCCCGCCGAAAAGCTGGCAGAACTCTACTCCCTCCGGAGGGATGTCGAACTGTTCTTCCGGCACATCAAGATGACCAAGGGCTTGGATGTGCTGCGGTGCAAGACCCCGGAAATGGTGCGCAAGGAAATGCTCATGCACTTCATCTCGCCTACAACTGCATCCGCAGCCTGATGCAGGAAACCGCGCGGGAGCGCGGCCTCGATGTCCGGCGGATCAGCTTCAAGGGAGCGCCGCAATCCGTGCGCCAATGGGAATCCTGCCTGGAACAGGCGCGGAAAAGCTGTCTCGAGCGGCGCAGGATTCTGGACTTGCTTCACGAGGCGATTGCCGGCAATCTGGTTCCCTAACGACCATGGAGAAGCGAGCCGCGATGCGTCAAACGAAGACCCAAGCCCTATCAGTACATGACTGCCCCAAGGTATGAAATGCGGGAGACGAAACATCGGGGGAGAAAACATGCCGGAACCGCTTAAGTAAATGCCATTCGGGTCAACCCATACATTGCGTCAAATAGATTGACTTAACGGTTTAGAATAATATGTTGAACTAAGCCGCTTCGCGTCAGGCTCTTGCATGGATTGATTGCACAGGGTGTATAGTCTTCTCACCACGAAGATCTTCATGAAGAAGATCGGGATGGCAAGGAGACACATCATGAGTACACCCCTGCGCGAACGCACGATTCAGACCCTCCAGCTTGGACATTATTCCGAGCGCACGATCGAAACGTACATCCGCTGGCTGGTCCGTCTGGCCGAGCATTACCATCGATCGCCGGATCAACTCGATTCCGAGGAGGTGCAGGCTTTTTTGCTGCATCTGATCAGAGATGAACATCTGGCGTGGAACACGGTGAATCAG
>JAFGWS010000028.1 GCA_016937035.1 Pontiellaceae bacterium | reverse complement strand
CCATTAACCCCGAACGTTGGCAAGCGCCCGAAGCGAAGCGCAGATTGTTTTCGAAGAAAACAGGGGCAGAGCCCCGGTCCAAAAAGGGTTGAATCCGGAGCTTTAGATGAGCCGGGCTACGCCCGATTTCTTTCAGAAATCATCTATTTTGAATCCTCGCGCAGTTTTTTTCAGAGCCCTAAAGGGGAGGGAGAAGGGTTGAGCTCAAGGCAAAATGGGTGGGGTGGCAGAATAATTTTGGGGTAGCTGGGTATTTGAATGTTTTGGATTTTTGGGGAGGGTACGCTATGCTGCTTCGATTCAGTGGAGGTTCGTTTCATGAAGATATGGTTTTTTGCGGGATTGCTGGCGGGGTTGATGATGGTTTCCGGGTGCTCGACGGCACCGTTGACGGGGCGCAGGCAGCTCAAGTTGGTTTCGGATTCGGTGATGTTTGCACAGAGTGCGACGGGCTACAAAGAGGTGATTAATGAAGGACCGCTTTCGAGCGATCTGCGTCAGACGGAGATGGTGAAGCGCGTGGGCACTCGGATTGCTGCGGCGGTGGAGAACTATTTTGCGGAGCAGAATCAGTCGGCGTTGCTGGAAGGATTTGCGTGGGAGTTTAATCTGATAGAGAAGGATGAGGTCAACGCGTGGTGTATGCCGGGCGGTAAGGTGGCGTTTTATACAGGTATTCTTCCCTATACACGGGATGAGCTGGGGGTTGCGGTGGTGATGGGCCATGAGATTGCGCACGCGGTGGCGGGGCATTCTGCGGAGCGGGTGAGTCAGCAACTGGTACAACAGGGCGGCGGGCTGATTTTATCGCAGTTCTCAAAGGAGTCGAAAAACTATGAGGCGATCATGGCGCTCTACAGCATCGGCAGCGAGGTGGGCGTTATCCTTCCGTATTCGCGGACGCACGAGCTGGAAGCAGACCGGCTGGGCCTTATTTTTATGGCGATGGCGGGTTATGACCCGAACGCGGCGGTGGGATTTTGGACGCGCATGTCGGAGAGCGGGGGCGCAAAACCGCCGGAATTTTTGAGCACTCATCCGTCAGACGCATCGCGCATCGAGGGGATACAGAGCTGCCTTCCCGAGGCGCTTCAGTATTATAAGCCCTGAGGCCGGCTGCGCGGACGATTTGGGATTGACGATTTTTTGATTGGTGGGTCTGCGACGCCTTCGTGAAGTTGAGGATAGAGGATTTTTATGTCAATGTATGAAGCCGATACGATTGCGGCGATTGCGACGCCGCCGGGCGAGGGCGGCGTGGGGATTGTGCGTATTTCCGGGCCGGAGGTCTGGTCGATTACTGACGCGCTTTTCTGTGCGCTGGACGGTGTTCCTATTTCGGAGCGGGCGCACGGAACGTTTGCGTATGGCCGAGTGTTGGATGGCGCGGGTGTGGAGATTGATACCGCGCTGGCGCTGGTGATGCGTGCGCCGAAGAGCTATACGCGTGAAGACGTGGTGGAGATTCAGGGTCACGGCGGTGCGGTGGGCATGCGGCGTATTCTTCGTCGGGCGCTGGAGGCGGGGGCGCGGTTGGCGGAACCGGGCGAGTTTACCAAGCGCGCATTCCTGAACGGGCGCATTGATTTGGTACAGGCGGAGGGCATCTTGGATCTGATCCGCGCGCGGTCGGATCGTGCGGCCGGGGCGGCGATGGAGCAGATGGAAGGGCGGCTCAGCGAACAGTTCGGTGGGATCTATGACGCGTTTCTGGAGGTGGCGGCGAATCTTGAGACGACGCTCGATTTTGCGGAGCAGGAGCTGCCGGAGTCGGTGCTGAAAGGCATTATGGACCAGCTGGATCAGACGTTTGAAACACTGAATGCGCTGCTCAATACGTGGGATGAAGGTCGTCTGCTGCGTGAAGGTGCACGGGTGGTGATTCTGGGCCGTCCGAACGCCGGGAAGTCGACTCTGCTGAACGCCTTGCTGGGTTACGACCGGGCGATTGTTTCGAGCACGGCGGGGACGACGCGCGATACGATTGAGGAAGGCTTTGTACTGGATGGTATTCCGCTGCGGATTATTGATACGGCGGGGTTGCGCGAAACGGACTGCGCGATCGAGGCGGAGGGCATCCGCCGTGCGGAGGCGCACGGTCAGGAGGCGCAGTTGGCGCTTTATCTGATTGATGCGTCGCAGCCGCTGCATCCGGAGGACGAAATGCGGTTGCGGAAGCTGGCCCCCGAGCGAAGTGTGGTGGTGCTGAATAAAACGGATTTGGGGAATGAGGTTTCAGGTTTCCAGTTTCAGGTTTCGAGTTTCAAGTTTCAGGCTTCAAGTTTCGTCGAAACGAGTCTGGTCTCCGGAAAGGGAATCAGCGAATTGAAGCAGGCGATGGCGCGGGTGCTGGAGAAGGGCGCTGACCTGCAAACGCCGCCGCACGCGGTTATTTCTGAACGGCATCGACAGTTGTTGGTCAAAGCTCACCGCGAAGCGAAGCAGGCGCGGGATCTGCTGAGCGAGAATGTTGAGGAATATGCTGTTTTGGCGAGCGATCATTTGCGTGCAGCCCTTGAGTTTCTGGGGCAGGTGACCGGTCGCATTTATCACGATGAGCTGCTGGGAAATATCTTCTCGCGCTTTTGTATCGGAAAATAGTGCATAAAGCTGCAAATTGAAATTTGAAACCCGCCCTCGGTAAGGGTAGGTTCCCGGTCTTTGGAACCAAGTGAGGTGCAGATTATGAGCAGAAATTTCGCCCCGATTGTTAAATGGGGAACGGATAAGAAATATAAAAGGGTAGAGGATTTTTTTCTGCGCCCATCGGTGGAAGAGAATGCCATGCGCGCGGCGGCCTCAATTCTTGCGGATGTGAAGGAACGCGGCGATAAGGCGGTGATCGAATGTGCCCGCCGGTTCGACGGGTCCAATATTTCCACGCGGCGCATTCGGGTTACGCCCGAAGAGATTGCCGAGGCCAATAAACTCGTGGATGACGATTTTAAGAAAGCCGCCGCGATGGCGCATGAGCGCATTGTCGCTTTTTCGTCGAACGGGCTGCGCAGCGATTGGGAAATGAAGACGCCGCGGGGCGGGATGCTCGGCGAGCGCTTTGTGGCGTATGACCGCGTGGGGGCCTACATTCCGGGCGGCGCGGCTCCACTGGCTTCGACGGCGCTCATGACGCTTACGCTGGCGAAGGTGGCGGGGGTGAAAGAACTGGTTGCCTGTTCACCGGCGGACGCCGACGGGAAACTCAACCCTTACATTATTTATGCGCTGAATCTGGCGGGTGCCACGGAGATTTATAAGATCGGCGGCGTACATGCGATTGGTGCGATGGCGTACGGAACAAAGTCGATTCAAAAGGTGCGCAAGATTGTTGGTCCGGGCGGGCCGTATGTAACGGCGGCCAAACGCCAGGTCTACGGCGATGTGGCGCTCGATATGGTGGCTGGCCCCAGCGAAATTGCCGTGCTTTGCGATACCTCGGCCAACCCGGCTCACGTTGCGGCGGACCTGCTTTCGCAGGCCGAGCACGGAACCGGATTAGAAAAGGCGCTGATGGTGACTCCTTCGCAGAAGCAGGCGGAGGCCGTGCGCGCCGAACTGCTGAAGCAGGCAGAATTGCTGCCGCGTGCGGAGCTGGTTAAGAACGTGCTGGCCAAAGGAGTGCTGATCGCTGTGGTCAAGAGTGTGGCGGAGGGCATAGAGCTGTGTAACCGCTTTGCGCCGGAGCATATGGAGCTCATCGTGAAGAATGCAGAGAAGTGGGCCGATAAGGTCGTCAATGCCGGTGCGCTGTTTATCGGCGAATGGACGCCGGAGTCGGTTGGCGATTTTGTGGCCGGACCGAGCCACGTGCTGCCGACCGGCGGAACGGCGGCCTATTTTTCCGGGTTGACGGTTGAAGATTTTCGGCGCCGGATGAGCCTGATTCAGTTTACGAAGGAAGATCTGGAAGAGACGCTTCCTTCGGTGGAGGCCTTCGGCCGCATTGAAACGCTCGGCGGTCATGCGCGCTCGGCCACGATCCGGTTTGAATGATCAGGCGGTGTGTTGTTTCGACTCTTGAGTCTGCACACAAAATGTGCAATACAGAACGTGTGCAAGGAGGTTTTCGTGACGAAGAATATTACACTGCGGATGGATGAGCAATTGCTTAAGGAAGTAAAACATGTTGCCGTTGAACATGATATGTCGGTTTCTGCATGGATTACGCAGTTGGTTAAGCAGGCGACTTCTGTGAATTCCGCTTATGCGGAGGCCAAGGAGTTTGCTTTGAAGGCAATGGAAGACGCGCCAGCTTACGGCGGGGGCAAATTTACTCGGGATGAGCTTCATGAGCGTTGATGTGTTTGTTGACACAAACGTGTTGGTTTATGCCTATGATGCGGACGATCGAGAGAAGCATGAGGTTGCTCGAAAGATTGTTAACGAAATATGGGAAGAAAAGCTGAACGCAGCGATCAGTATTCAGGTCATTCAAGAGTTCTATGCGACGATGCTTCGGTTTGGAGGGGATTCGCGCTATATCGGGAAGTTATCCTGTGATATGTTGAACTGGTTGGTCGTTGAAAATACAAAAGGTTTGCTCAGACGTGCTTTGGAGGTACATCAGACGTTCGGAACATCGTTTTACGATGCAAATATTGTCGCGGCGGCGCAGATCTCAGGGGCGAAGGAATTGTGGAGCGAGGATTTTAATGAGGGGCAGGATTATGGCGGCGTGATTGCCGTTAACCCGTTTAAGGAATTATGAGCGATTTGATTAGAAAATCAGTGCAGGCGATGTCCGGTTATGTGCCCGGTGAACAACCGAAAGGCGACGGCATTATTAAGCTGAACACGAATGAAAATCCGTACCTGCCGTCGCCGGATGTGCAGGATATCTTGTCGATGATTAATATTTCGAAGCTTTCGCGCTATCCCGATCCGCTGTGTGTGGAGTTGCGCAAAGCGATTGCCGGGCTGCACGGCTGTGCGCTGGAGAATGTGTTTGTCGGGAATGGATCGGACGAAGTATTGGCGCTGTGTGTTCGTGCGTTTGTGGAGCGTGATGGTTCGGTGGGGTATTTTGATCCGTCGTATTCGCTCTATCCGGTGCTGGCGGATATCGAGGAGATTGAAAAGCGCCCGGTCCCGTTGGATGCATCGTTCGGCTGGACGATGACGGACGATTATGAGGCCTCGCTCTTTTTCCTGACCAATCCGAATGCGCCGACGAGTCGGGTGTATAAGAAGGCGGACATCGAGGCCTTCGTGAAGCGGTTCAGCGGGGTGGTGCTGATTGATGAGGCGTACGCCGATTTTGCGGAAGAGAACTGCATGGATTTTGCGCTTCAGTATGAAAACTGCATCGTAGCGCGCACGCTGTCGAAATCCTACTCGCTGGCGGGAATCCGGCTGGGGTACTGCGTGGGCGATGCGGAGCTGATCGGTGCAATGTATAAGATCAAGGATTCGTATAACGTGAACTATCTTACGCAGGAGATTGCGCGTGTGGCTATTCTGGATCAGGACACAATGCGTGCCAACGTGGAAGCAATTGTTGAAACCCGTCGACTCGTGTCTGAAAAACTGAAAGCACTCGGGTTTGCCGTCGGGGAATCGCAAACCAACTTTTTATGGGCCAAACCGCCCGAAGGCATCACGGCGGAGTGGCTCTTTAAGGCCCTGCGGGCAAAGAAGATCTTCGTCCGGTATTTTGCCAAGGAGACGACGAAGGATTATTTGCGCATTACCGTTGGAACTGTACCGGAAATGCTGACGTTTCTTGACGAAACAGAAGAAATTTTGAAGGGAGAAAGGGATGGGAAAAGCGTGTCCTAATAAGGCGGAAAATCTTAAATTCTGCACTTGTACCTATGATTGCGACCGCCGAGGAGTGTGTTGCGAGTGCGTAGCCTATCATCGTGCAAAAGGACAAATTCCCGGCTGTTTTTTCTCTAAAGAAGGGGAGGCCACTTGGGATCGTTCTGTAAAAAAACTGTGCAGCGATTGCGGGGTGTGCTGAGTCTTTCTGCTGTTGGAGCTTCGGCTGCTTGACTCAACTAAGTATTCAGGCATGATGCCCCCTTATTATTTGGATTTTTATCTATGATCAAGGTTAACGGTGTGACCAAAAAATATCCTGCGCGTTTGGCGGTGGATGACATCTCTTTCGAGGTTTCGAAAGGAGAAATTGTCGGGTTTCTCGGGCCGAACGGAGCGGGGAAATCTACGACCATGCGGATGATTGCTGCCTATCTTCCCATGGATTCAGGCACCATTGAGGTGGCCGGTTTTGATGTGGCCACACAGTCGCGCGAGGTGCGGCGGCGTGTCGGTTATTTACCGGAAAGCTGTCCGCTTTATGGGGAGATGCGCGTAGATGAATATCTGCATTTCCGCGCTGAGCTTAAGGGGGTGAATCGGTACATCCGCAAGACCCGAGTGAATGATGTCAAGGAGCAGTGCGGGTTGACCGAAGTTGGAAAGCGGATTATCGGTCAGCTCTCCAAAGGATATCGCCAGCGCGTGGGGCTTGCCGATAGTCTGGTTCATGATCCCGATCTGTTGATTCTCGATGAACCGACCGTGGGGCTTGATCCGTTTCAGATTCGGCAAATGCGCGACCTCATCCGCCATTTGGCCGAAGAGCATACGATTTTGCTTTCGACCCATATTATGCAGGAAGTGGAGGCGACCTGTCAGCGGATTATGATTATTCGCGATGGACGCATTGTTGCGGCCGACACAGAGGCCAATCTTCACCGTATGCTTCAGCAGAAAACCGTGGTCGAAATGGAGGTGCTCACCTCCAAAGGAGAGTTTGAGGAAAAGCTCAAGCAGATCAAGGGTGCGGAGCTGCGAATGATCAGTGAACAACCGCACGGATGGATTTGGGTCGAGGTCGAAACGCTCAGTCCGGACATGCGTGTTGAGCTCTTTAAGCTGGCCGTTGAGCAGGGCTGGACGCTGCGCGAACTGAAGGAACAACCGCATACGCTGGAAGACATTTTTGTACAGATTGCAACCGGAGAAGGAGCGAAGTCGTGAACGAATTTTTCGCGCTGTTTAAAAAAGAGCTGAGAACCTGTTTTCTCTCGCCGGTTACCTACATTGTAATGTTTTTCTTTTGGGTGCTGACCGGAGCCAATTTTTTCTGGCTGCTTTGGCAGTTGATTGGAGGATCGCCGCTGAGTGTTGCGATGCAGATGATGTTCGGCGGACCTCTTCTTGCCATTGCGTTGCCGATTGTTATTCCCTTAATAACGATGCGTCTGGTTGCCGAGGAACGGAAGCAGGGCACATTTGAGGCGTTGCTCACGACGCCGCTGCAGGTTCCGTTTTTTGTGCTGGCCAAGTATTTCAGTGCACTCATTTATTATATGGTTTTGTGGTTGCCGGCGATGGCTTATTCATGGATGGCCAGTAAATTGCCGGGGGTTTCCGGGTTTCCTGACGGCGGTGCGGTGCTTTCCGGGATATTCGGGGTAATGTTGGTCGGCAGTCTTTATCTTGCCGTCGGGTTGCTGATGTCTTGTTTGAGTTCAAATCAGATTGTCGCGGCAATTGCATCCTTTGCCGTGCTGTTCGGCACGGCGCTGACGTTGACGCTGCTAGCCTATAACTCTCAGAGCCCGGCATTGCGCATTATAGGACAGTACTATTCGTCGTATAAACACATGATGGATTTTTCCAGAGGGATTGTGGATAGCCGTATGGTGCTCATGTATATATTCAACAGCGCATGGGTGTTGTTTGTCTCCATTAAGGTAACCGAGGCGAAAAAAGGCAGTTGATTGCCGGAAGATATATGAAAAGAAAAACAACAACTCACCTTAGAACAATCATCATCATTTTTCTCTCTCTGATCGTGGTGTTGGAGATCGGGTTTATTTCGCTGCGCAATCCGCTGCGTGTCGATTTGAGCAAGCAAAAAATTTATCAGCTGTCGCCCAGAACGCGGAGTGTTTTAGGCGACCTGAATCAGCGCCTGAAGATTATTGTTCTCTTGTCGGAGGCTCCACAGGAAGGGAATCCGCAATATGCCATAGAGATGGCCGACCTTGCGTTGGATATGCGAAACCTTTTGGAGGAATACGAAACCCGTTCTCGTCATATCACGGTCGAGTGGGTGGATCCCTATCGGGACATGAACTACACCCGCGATCTTGCCATTAAGTATGATTTTACGAACCCGGATGGGACCGCGACCTTTCCCATTGTTATTTTTGATCTCGGCGACGGCGCGAAAACCACATGTGTGCATTTGAATGACATCATCGAAAGAAAGTGGTCGGAAGAATTCCAGCGGACGGTGGTGAGTGAGTTTAAAGGCGAACAGGCATTTACGGGTGCAATTCGTAAACTGTTACATGGCGGGAATGCCAAGGTCTATTTTCTCTCAGGATCCGGTGCAGGTTCTATAAACGACAGCAATCAGATGGGCGGGTTGTCTTCGCTCAGAGCTTTTGCTCAACGTGAGAATCTGGATTTTCTGGAGCTGATATTGAGCTCAAAGAGTATCATTCCGGAAGACGCGGAGGTGTTGGTGATACCCGGCCCCAAGAAGCGACTTCCGGATTACGAATTGAGCCTTATTGAGAGTTATCTTTCCCGGGGCGGCCGCTTGTTGGTTTTGTTGGACGACGGCATAGAGACCGGCTTGGAGGGGTTGCTCAGAAGCTGGCGAATTAGAACGATTCCGGTTGCTGTTGCTGCTCCTTCCACGCAGTCCAGCTCTGAGTTTTTGGTAAACTCTTCTGAGTTTAATCTGGAACATCCCATTACCAAAGCGCTGGTTACGCAGGGTCGTGATGTCTGTTTTTATAAGCCGATGATCGTGTATCCGACCAATGAAGAGTCGTCGATCAAGGCAGAATATCTATTTCTCCCCGGTCAGGGGAAAAGCACCGTCGAGATAAACGGTGAGCTGTTGTTGCCGTGTCTGGGCGCAACCGCTGAGCGGAGTATTTCGAGTGCACTGGGGGGGCGGTCTTTGATGTCGCGGTTGGTCGTGATTGGCGACTCGGACTTTATTTCCAATGGCGGCTATCAGGTCAGCGGTAATACAGAGCTTTTTATGGCTTCTCTGGATTGGTTGCTGGATCGGGATATTGTTATTTCTCCTAAGAAGATTGAAGATATACGCCCTTTGCTCACTCGGAAGCAGAAGGTAAAATTGTTCTGTGTTAACATCGTGGTCATTCCTGCAGTTGCGTTGGCTCTTGCTCTGCTCATGGGATATCGCCGCAGAAAATAGGTTGCTGAATGAAAGATCGCACCATACAGATTTTGCTCATTACGATCGTTGCTCTCGGAGTACTCATTGGTCTGCTGGAGTATAAAACCTATCGTGAATTAAAACGCCGTTACCAGCAGTCCATCGTTTTCGGCTTGGATTCATCCACCCTCAACGCGTTGCATTTTTCCGGAACAGACTTTTCCGTGAGCTGTGAAAAGAAAAATGGGGAATGGCTGGCCGGGAATTCTCAGTCGGGTTTGGGTCGGGCCGATAAGGAGATTGTGACGGGAATGATCAATGCGCTGAATTCATTGAGACGGGGGATGACACTCTCGGTAAATCAGATGAAGAGCCACAGCAAAAACAGGTCGGCTTACGGTTTTGATTCTCCGTTAGTCACGATTGAAGCAAAAGAGCTTCAGGGCAGGCGGAAGTGGATTGTCGGAAGTAAAACGGCCGATAATAAAGAGGTTTATATTCGCGAAGAGGGAAATGATAAGGAAATCTTTACTGTATCGATACGCCTGTTGGATTACGTTCCGTTTCGTCCGGAAGATTTGCGCAGCCGCACACCATTTCCTTGGGTTCCCGCCGAAGTCCAGCGGGTTGAGTTGCGCCGAACCAGCGGATTTGTACGTGTGGTTAAGGACGCCCGGGGTGTATGGAATATTCAGCAGCCGATGGAGGTGCTCGCCGATCCCGGTGAATTTGAGTACTATCTGAGTCAGCTTTGTCAGCTGCGAATAGAGACGTTCGAAGCGGAAAATGTGTCGGATCTTTCAGCCTTTGGACTGCAGGATGAAGGAAGTAGACAGATCTCTCTGACCGGAACCGACGGAACCACGCGGACCCTCGTTGTCGGTGATGCTGTCTCAGGGCGGCCCGGTTTTGTTTATGCCTGTCGAAAAGACGATACGTCGATCTTTACGATGCGGGATAATGTGCTTGCGCTGCTGGATAAAAAGGTCAATCAACTGCGGGATGCTCGGGTGGTATCGATTCCGTTTGAGGATATTTCCGGTGTTTCTTATTCTTCGAATAATCGCATGGTGGAGTTGTCAAAAACCGAAACCGGTCAGTGGGACGTGCTTGCTCCGGCACCGGGGGAAGCCGATCCGCTTAAAATCAGAAGTCTGCTGTTGTGGTGGCAGCAAATTGTAATTACAGACTTTGAAACGAAAACCAATCGCGACGATACGCCGAGTGCCGTGATTGAGTTTTACTCCACTTCAGGAGAGACCAACCGCATTGAGGTTCTTCCTGTTGTGGTTAGCAGCGGTCTGCTGGTGCGATTGAATAATGATCCTGCGGCCCACCAGATTAATGAAATGGTTCTGAACAGGAGTGTTAACAGTAATAATCCGTTGTTCTACAGAAGTAAGAAGATATTTGATATTCCGAAAAACAGCGTCAACAGAATTTCGATTTCAAAGAAGGACAAGGCGGAGCAGGAAGTCCAGTTGGAAGAAGATGGGACATTGGTTTCTGTTTCGCCCAGCGGAGGCGTTCAGGTTGTCAGAGCGGTAGTGGAACAGGTGTTGGTACTCCTTTCGAAACTTGAGACGACGGAGTACATTACGTATAATCCGGCAACGCTGAGTCCGTATGGCCTTGATGAACCGCTGATGGAGATTTACATCGGACTTTCTGATCCGGAAGAACTGGGGCGCGTTCTCCTGATTGGAGAAGAAAGGGAAAAAGGTTTTTGCGCCATGGTCAAAGGGCGGGATATCGTTTTCCTTCTTGATAAAGACACCGTCAGGGTTCTCTCTTCCGATCTGGTGAAAGCCGTCGGAACGCCGGAAAACCCGATTGAATAAACTCATGTCCCGTTCACATAAAAAAATATCCTTTTGGAAAGTCGGACGTTTCATGGTTTGGCTGACCGGGATGTTGGTGATTCTTTTTCTCAGCAGTATCATTTATCTGCACGTGGTCGGGGTGCCTCAATTTCTGTTGAAGATTGCGCTGGAAAAACTGGAAGCGTCGGGGGTTTGCCTTGATGTAGACCGTGTAACACTGACGCTTCGTGGATGGGAGGCTGCTTATGTCCGCTATTACCATGAGAGGATGGACGGGTCGGAAGCTGTTTTATCTGCCGAGACCGTCTATTTAAAACGGGATAAGTTTGCCGAGGCCGGCGCCCTTAAGCGCTACGCGATTGAGGGGAAGGGGCTCTCCCTCTTTTTCCCGGAGTCATTGTGTGTCGGTATTCCAAAAGAGAGTCCGTTGTATGAGTTGGATTCCATTCAACTGGGATTGGGTTTTTCTCCACAGGAAATCGCCGTTAAAAACGCTTCGTTAAATTGGATGGGTGTGAATGTCCATTTAAAAGGAAGTGTGCGGAATATTGACCAAAAGAAGCCTTCGAAGCCCATCGACTGGCTTCCCATTGTTATTTCGCCGGAACAGTATGCTGAGATAGAAAATTGGATCGATGTGGTTCAGTATGATGATTCTGCAACGCTCGATATTGATTTCCTGGTCGATTATGCAGCGTCCGCTTCTTCCTATCTTCGTGCAGCTGTATCGGCGAACCATGTTCAGGTGAGGGAAGCTGCCTTTGATCAGGTCGAGATCGCTGCTGCATACGAAAATGATACGCTGAGTTTGGAGCGGGCCTGTTTTTCCGATGGAGATCAATCGATGGAGCTTGTTGCACAATATGACTTTACGTCCGGCGGGCTGAAAGGGGAGGTGGAAAACAAGATTCAGAATAAGGCCCTTTTCTCGCTGGTTCCGGCTTTTGTCATGAGCGAACTGGAGAAAAACGGTATCCAGTTCATCGGAGTGCCTCTGTTTAATGTTAAGTTGGAACCCGCTCCTTCCGGGAAAGGAATGTTTAGTCAGCTCTCCGGAATAGTTGCGCTGGAGGGATTAAGGGTAGGAGATCTTGAGCTCGAATCGATTGCCGGCGAGGCAGGGTGGGATGGGGCCATGCTCAGACTGAAGGGGCTGCAGACCCAGGTTGTTGGTCAGGAAACCCGTTCCGAAGAGACGGGGAGCAGTATGCGGGGCGGGACAATCAAGGGGCAATTGCTCTGGGATTCGCGTAATCATCGGGTTGAAATCGACGGCGCAGCAGAATGTGATCCGAATCTGTTCCATAACGTTTTGTCCGTCAGCCGTATCGCGCAGAATGTCATTGACGATTTCAAGTTTTCAGAACGTCCGCCGAAGGGCACCTTCGAGGTGAATTTCTGTTACGACGATTGGGATACCTTTGAACTGGCGCTGCAGATTTCTGCTGAGGAGCTGACCTATCTGGGCGTACCGCTCACTTCGTTGGATTCGTCAACGATTTATAAAGACGGCATACTGGATGTGGAGTCGGTGTTGGTCAAGCAGGGCATAACGTATCTGAAGGGGCAGGCGGTGCTCGACTATGACAAGTCGGTGGTGTCGTTTGATGGCGTTTCAACGATGGCACCCGATGCCGTGGAAGATTTAACCTTTCATCAGCTCGAACTTTTCGGCCATGAGATCGAAGTCGGCGGAGATGCGGATATTGCGGCCCGCGGACGCATTGACTGGGGAACGATGCGGACGACCGACTTTGAAGCCGAGGTCGAAATGGTTGGCGCGAAAACCCCCGCAATGATCTTTGATCGAGTGAAAGCCAAGGTGGTCGGGAAAGGGCCGGTGATAGAGATCAAGGATGCGGTTTTTTCCGGACACGGCGGAACCGGATCCGGAAATATGTCTGTTCTTGCTAATCCACCTTTCGATGAAATGCCCTATAAACTGGATATTAAAGTGGATTCTGTTGATTTGGATTCCTGGCTGAAATTTCTCGGTCTGGCCTCAGAGACGGAAGAAAGCGGCGGGAAACTATATGGTTGGTTAAAGGCGGACGCCGATCTGAAACGGTCCTTTCTGGAGTCCGCTAATGGCGAGGGACGTTTTGATATTAAAAAGGGTCGGCTGGCGGATCTCCCGCTCTTTAACGGATTGTCCAAGGTGGTTAGAGTTATTTTCCCCGCCTTCGAAATGCTTTCGGTCACCCAGGTCAACGCGGATTTCACCATGAAAGAGGGCGTTATACATTCTGAGAATGCCTATTTTGATGGGGATCTTCTGAGTGCAAAAGGCAGCGGAGATTATTCTGTGGAGGAGGGATTTGATATGGATATTCAGATTCAACTGCTGAATGACAAGAAGCTGTTTTCCATAATTCGGTTATTAACCGATCCTGTATTGGGTCTGCTGGAGCTTAAGCTGAGCGGAACGTTCTCGGACCCCTCATGGGGAATAAAATCGCCGTTTTGATTGAGCAGGATGGTTTTTTGCTGCTGCGGAACGATGTAAACAGGTGATTTTATACATTGGAATGACGGAAGAGCAGAGTTAATTTTTGACACAGACCTTCCCGGTGTTGGGGTGGGAGGAGAAGAGAGCAGGCATGACATTTCATCCGAGTTTATGGGCGGCCCTGTTTGGCTGGACAGTGGCTCAGTCAGCAAAAATGATTTGCAGTTTTATCAGCACGAAACGGCTGGACTTCAGCTATATGGTGAGCACCGGCGGCATGCCGAGCGCACATTCCGCGATGGCCAGTTCATTGGCAACTTCTCTGGGATTATGTGAGGGCTTTAATTCGCCTGTTTTTTCACTGGGCGTTGCTTTTGCTATCGTTGTGATGTTTGACGCTCAAAGTGTGCGAAAGGCCGCCGGAGAGCAGGCCCGTCTGTTGAATCAGATTGTCGATGAACTGCTGCATGAACACCATTTATCTGAGACGAAGTTGAAGGAGCTGTTGGGCCACACTCGGCTGGAAGTGCTGATGGGAATGATTACCGGAATCTTTGCTGCGTTGGCACTCTATCGATATGTGCATCCTTAGGTGTCGTAAGACCATTTTTCTCAATCCATTTCCTTGCTCTTTTCAACCGCTTGGTAAAATCAGGATTCGATAAGGAAGAAAAACCATGGATATCCCATCACTCGAAACCTTCATCAAAACGGCGGAGCTGCTCCATTTCGGGCGGGCGAGCCGTGCGTGTAATCTGAGTCCGTCGGCGTTGACACGTACCATACAACGGCTGGAAGAGGAGCTGGGGCTTCCGCTTTTTCTGCGCGATAACCGCAGCGTTGCGTTAACGGATGCGGGCGATCAACTGCTCGCGTATGCCCGCGACGCCGTACAGGAGTGGAAACAGTTCCGGGAAACCGTTTCGGTGAACGATAAGCAGATTTCGGGTTCGATCTCCGTCTATGCCTCCATTACGGCGGTTTATTGTCTGCTTCCGGAGCTGTTCGAGGCGTACCGAACCAACTTTCCTGATGTGCAGTTGGAATTGCGTACGGGTGCAGCGGAGCGGGCCATTGAACAGATAAACAGCGGCGAAATTGATCTGGCCATTGCCGCACTCCCGGACGATCGAAAACATGCTTCAATGCCCTTCCTTCCATTGGCCGAAACGCCGCTGCTCTTTATTGCGCCCAAACGCTATCGCAGTTCCGCTGAAACGGTGGATTTTGCCGAAGAGCCGCTTGTGGTTCCCCAGTCCGGGCTGGCCCGAAACCGGTTAGATGCCTTGTTTCGTAAAAACCATGTCGTACCCAATATTTCGACGGAGGTTTCCGGTAACGAGGCGTTGATTGCCATGGTCCGCCTCGGCGCGGGCATCGGTATTGTTCCACAACTGGCGCTTGATCGAAGCCCGTTTCGTGACGACGTGATAACGCTCCACAATGCACCCAAACTTGCACCTTACGTCGTCGGCCTCTGTTGCAGTAAACGCAACCTTAAACGCCCCGCAGTGAAGGCCATGTGGACGCTGGCGGAGGCGCTGTCGAAATAAGGGGCTATTTCCCTGGGAATCCTCTGTTTCAGTTTCCTGTTCCTCTATTGCTTTTCAGTCACGACTTCTTGTGCCGGATGTGGAAACTCAAAGCGGACATTTTTTACACCAAAAGCGCGGGCGAGCGATTCCAGTGTCTGCTTGGCGGATTGTTCGACCTCAGAGCCCAGGGTCGAGATCAGGCCCTCGGATTGGGACTCCGCCGCCTTCCTTGCCGCATCTTTCAGGCGGTTCCGATCCTCCTCTGTGAATCCGCTTCCGAATACAGAGTTCACCAAGTCCGGAAAGAGCCAAGGAATGAGTTTGCTCTTCTGCTCGTCATAGAAATGGATGTCCCGGATGCTTGTCTCACGAAGGCATGGCGGCATGCGGAAGAGAAAGCCGTCGTCTGATTCTTCGATCTGAAACGCCGGGCTGCGCAGATCATACCGAAAGTCGATCTCAAACATGAAGATCATCGCCATCTTTTTATTGGAAAGAATCCATGACAGGTACCTCTTTCCAATCTCTCCCCATGCATGATCAACCTCGGTGACGATTTCCTTGGTCAGGACTTTGAAGACCGAAAGCTGTCCTATGGCTTTCAGTTCCTGAATGCTTGCATGCACGGAAACCCGGCCACCTGCGGTTCTGCGTTTATGTCTCCTTCGGAGAAGGGCGACTGTAACGACAAGAACGATGGCTGCAACGAACCCGACGGAAAGCGAAAGGAATGTATTCATATGCTTAGTCCCTTAATAGATCCCGAGATGATAGCGACTGTTCATGCTGGTGTACACTTCATCGTCATTTTTTCTCCATTTCTGGTCAACGACGATCATCATCATTCTTGGTTTACCGGTAATCTTGCCGATTGCTAAAATCCTAAATCCTAATTCCTAATTCCTAATTCCGAAACCCGAAACAATTCTCAAAAACTCAAATACGAAAACGGTTTCGTGTCACCCATTTGGGTAATTGATCCGCGTTTAAATTTAGAATTTGTTTCGGATTTCGAGTTTAGAAGTTCGAATTTTCACCTGATCAGTAAGATCAGGATCAAGGAAACGAGGGTTTTGGTCGTTGAATTTCAACGTCGGGATGAGTTTTAGTGGGTTACGCTTTCGATTTTCTTGGATAAGAGTACGGTTTTCTGTGAAGAAGAACAATCTGTTCGGAAGACGCGGCGCATCTTTTTCGGTTTTTTGAATGGAGCGGACGGTTTTCATGATCAAGGTGGGGCTTGGGTGCCGGAACAGGCCACAGGTCTTCCCCTTGGTGACAAAGCCGCCTGTAGGTAGAAGTACAAACAATATTTGAGCGACGGGGACGTCGGCTTCTGCGACAGGCTGCTAGATTTTTTTGCGATGATCGACTACGCGCTGGGCCTTGCCGACGAAGCGGTCGAGCGTGTTGGGCGAGACCAGTTCGACGTTCATGCGCAGGCCGGTGATGCCGTGGATGGCGTGGTCGATCCTTTCCCGCAGCTCCTGCATCTCCTTCATGCTGGCGCTGAACGATTTTTCGGTCATCTCCACCTTCACCGTCACAATGTCCCTGCGGTCTGGGCGGTCGATCTCAATCTGGTAGTGCGGCGCGGTTCCGTCCACCCGCAGCAGCGCCTGCTCGATTTGCGAGGGATAGACGTTCACGCCCTTGATGATCATCATGTCGTCGCTTCGTCCGGTTACGCGGCTCATGCGAACTGTGGTTCGCCCGCAGGCGCACGGTTCGGGGTTGAGCGACGCGATGTCGCGGGTCCGGTAGCGGATGATCGGCATGGCCTCCTTGCAGAGCGAGGTAAACACCAATTCGCCTTCTTCGCCGGGGGCCACCGGTTCGAGCGTTTCGGGATTGATGCACTCGACGATGAAGGCATCCTCCGAAATGTGCATGCCGTCGCGCACGGCGCATTCGCCGCTGACGCCGGGGCCGATCACTTCGCTCAGTCCATAATTGTTGAAGCAGAGGATGCCCATCTCATTTTCGATTCGGGTGCGCATGTCTTCCGTCCATGGTTCGCCGCCGAAGTGAGCATACTTGAGGTTGAGCGCGCTGCGCGGAATATCGTTCTGGATGATGAATTCGGAGAGCGTCAGCGCATAGCTCGGGGTGCAGACGAGGGCATCGACCTGCATGTCCATCATGAGCATGATCTGCTTGGGCGTATTGCCCGCCGAAACCGGGATCACCGACGCGCCAACGCGCTCGACGCCATAATGCAGACCGAATCCGCCGGTGAAGAGGCCATATCCAAACGCGATCTGGACGCTGTGTCCGGGCCGCAGGCCGCCGCCGGTCAGGAAGCGGGCACAGAGGTTGGCCCAAAGCTCCAAATCCTTTTTCGTATAGGCCACCATCGTCGGCTTTCCGGTGGTTCCCGACGAGCCATGGTAGCGGGCGACCTCCTTCCGGTCCACGGCCAGCATGCCGAGCGGATAATAGTTCCGGAGATCGTCCTTCGTGGTGAACGGCAGCCGCCGGAGATCGTCGAGGCTGCGGATGGAATCGGCGGAGACACCCGCTTTCGCCAGCGCGTCGCGGTAGAACGGAACCTTTCCAACGCGTGCCACCGTCTCCTTTAAACGGACCGTCTGCAACGACTCCAGTTCGCTCCGGGGCAGGCATTCTTCCTGATCCAGGATCCTGTTTTCTACGACAAACCCGCTCATCTAACTTTCGGCGCGTTGGTAGAGTTCAAAGCTGTGAAGGACGCCCAGCCCGCTGGCCTGCAAGGCATCAAGCGCCTTGTCCATGTCGTCGAAGCGGAACAGCAGTACCGCGTTTTCACCGCTCTTGATCGTGAAGGCATACATGTATTCGACGCTGACTCCCGCCTCCTGCTCGATTTGCAGGATGCGGCTCAGCCCGCCCGGCTCGTCCTTGACCTCGACGGCGATGACTTCCGTGAGCTTAGCGACAAATCCTTTTTGTTCCAGCAGCGACTTGGCCCGTTCATACTCCTTGATGATCAGCCGAAGAATACCGAACTGTTCCGTATCGGCCAGCGACAGGGTGATAATGTTGATGCCGTTTTCGGCCAGCAGTGCGCAGAGTTCCCGCAGGCGGCCCGGCTTGTTTTCAAGGAAAACAGACAGTTGCTTCAGTTTCATCTTCTTACTCCTGTATTGTTCGTCCACAGATTACGCAGATTATAGGGATTTCTATCTGTGAAAATCTGTGGAATCTGTGGATTGATTATTGATTGCGTTTGTCGATGACTCTTTT
The DNA here is from genome assembly GCA_016937035.1 of Pontiellaceae bacterium. Next base: position 23,762 of record JAFGWS010000028.1, on the reverse strand, counting down.
GGCCTTTCCCATGGAGCGCTCGATGGTGTTGGGCTCGACGAGGGTGAGTTTGACGCGGATGCCGAGAATGTGGGCGATGGCGTCGGACAGCTGCTTATGCACAGCTTCGAGTCCGCGGACGGTATCGCTGAATACCTCGGCGGTAACTTCAACCTGAACCTCCATCTGGTCCATGCCGCCGCTGCGGGTCAGTATAATCTGGTAGTGGGGAAGGGTGGACTCAACTTTCAGCAGCGCGGCTTCCACCTGCGACGGGAAAACGTTCACTCCGCGGATAATGAACATGTCGTCGGAGCGTCGGGCAATCCGGTTGATTCGCCGAATGGTACGGCCGCATTCGCATTTTTCAGGAATGATGCTGGTAATGTCGTGCGTGCGGTAACGCATGACCGGCATCGCTTTTTTGCTGAGCGTGGTAATGATCAGTTCCCCTTCTTCTCCGTCGGGCATCGGTTCATCGGTGACCGGATCGACGATCTCGATCATGAAATGGTCTTCAAAGATGTGCAGACCGTCTTTGGTTCCGCATGACATGCCGACACCTGGGCCGATGATTTCGGAGAGCCCGTAGATGTCATATGCCTTGATGCCGGTTCTGCCCTCTATGTATTCCCTCATTTCATTGCTCCAGGGTTCCGCGCCGAAAACACCTGCACGCAGCGGAAGGTCCTTCCAGTCGATGCCCATTCCCTCGGCATATTCGATCAGGTGCAGAAAATAGCTCGGCGTACAGCAGATCGCGGTGGCACCAAAATCGCGCATAACCATAATCTGTCGCTCGGAGTTTCCGCCGGAAATCGGGATGACCGTGGCACCGAGCGCCTCTGCGCCGTAATGAGCGCCGAGACCGCCGGTGAAGAGTCCGTAACCATAGGCGTTCTGGATAATGTCGCCCGAATGCAGACCGGCGCAGGCGAAGGAGCGGACCATGACTTCCTCCCAGACCTTGATGTCCTCCTGAGTGTAAGCCACCACAATAGGTTTTCCGGTGGTTCCCGACGAGGCGTGCAGGCGGACGACTTCGTTCATCGGCACGGCGAACAGGCCGTAAGGGTAGGTGTCGCGCAGATCGGTTTTCTGGGTAAAGGGCAGCTTCCGAATATCCTCCAGCGTTTGTATGTCTGCCGGCGTGATACCCCTTTCGTTCATCCGTTGCCTGAACAGTTCCTGATGGGCATAGGCGTGTTCGGTAATGGCGCGAAGCCGCTGGAGCTGGAGAGCCCGCAATTGTTCTTCGCGGATATAATCAGGGGCGGAAGCGGGATGGACTAAACTTTCTCGGTCGTTCCATTGTGCGTGCATGCTGAACCTTTCACTGAAATTAAAACGAATCCAAGATAACTACAGTAAATGGTCTGCCGAAGCAAGTAGGCACGGGGGTAAAAATTCCGCTCCTTAATCGATCTGATTGCTTCCTCGTCGCGTGAAGAAAAGAAGAAGTCGATTCATCATTGTCGTTGCGCTTGTTTCGCAAGCGGGACGCATAAGCCCTTGGATCAGGGGAAATTTGAATTTCGGAATTCGGGCTTCGGATTTTCGCAAACGGGAAGATTGCCGAATAGTCAGAAAATGGCGTTGCGGGGTTGGAAATAGAGTGGATGATGCGTACAATCTGAGCCTTTTATTGGGAGACATATATGAGCAAGGAATTGGAAGAAGGATTGGAACTCGCGCTGGACTGGAACAAGCTGGAAAAGGCGGTTGAAGGCACAAAGGGGATTATTCCCGTGGCCGTGCAGAATGCGGATACCAAAGAGGTGATCCTGGTAGCGTATATTAATCAGCTGGCGTTCGAAGAATCACTGAAGCGCAAAATGCTGGTGCTTTGGAGTTCGTCGCGGCAGGAGCTGTGGGTGAAGGGGCTGACCTCCGGCGAAACATTTGAGCTGATTGAAGCGTATGTAAACTGCGAACAGAATTCGCTGCTGTTTGTGGTGCGCCCGAATCGCGGCGGTATCTGCCACACGAAAAACAAGCACGGTGCGCCGCGCAACTGCTACTACCGCAAGATCGATCTCGATAACCCGACCCAGCTGGTCAATATCGATGAGTAGACAGAAATATCGCGCAAAGACGCTAGGACGCAAAGAGATTTCATGACAGAGAACGAAATATCTAAAATCACAGTGGATGCTGCGATTCAGGTACATCGTATTTTGGGGCCGGGATTGTATGAATCTGTATATGAAGTGGTCCTTGCGCATGAATTGCAGAAACGGGGCTTGAAGGTTGATCGTCAGGTTCCCATTTCAATTCAATATGATGGAATCATATTTGATGAAGGATTTCGTGCTGACATTATCGTCGAGCGGAAAGTTATTCTTGAGCTGAAGTCAATTGATCAGATCAGTGCCAGCCACCGGAAGAAAATACAAACCTACTTGCGGTTGGCAGATTTAAAGCTGGGGTTACTGCTTAATTTCGGCGCGGCTTTAATGAAAGATGGGATCGTGCGAGCAGTAAATGGATTAGAAGAACAGGTTTAGCGACTTAGCGGCTTTGCGCGAGATAAATTTGAGGTTTCATGAAAATCAAGATTAACGACCTGATGCAGCAGAGCGGCGTCAAATTCGGCACCAGCGGTGCGCGCGGCTTGGCGGTCGAAATGACCGATTCGGTCTGTTATGCTTACACCCAAGGCTTTCTTCAATATTTGGAAGCGTGCGGTGAGCTGAAGCAGAATGGCGAATCGGTGGCAATTGCCGGTGATCTGCGGCCCAGTACCGGACGGATTATGGGGGCTGTAGCGAAGGCGGCGGCGGATATGGGCTACGCGCCGATCAACTGCGGGCGGATTCCTTCGCCGGCGGTTGCGCTGTATGGTGTCGAAATGGGTTGCCCGGCCATTATGGTGACGGGGAGTCATATTCCGGCGGACCGTAACGGCATTAAATTTAACAAGTGCTCCGGCGAAATTCTAAAAGCGGATGAGAAGCAGATTCGCGAACAGGTGGTCGAGGTCGATGAGTCGATCTTCTGCGCTGAAGGTTTTGCTTTGCCGGACGAGCAGTCGGTGGCGCGGGAGCGCTACGTGAGCCGTTATCTCAGCGCGTTTCCGTCAGATTGCCTGCGCGGTAAGAAGGTTGGGATTTATCAGCACTCCGCCGTGGGGCGCGAGCTGCTCGTGGAGATCTTTTCCGGGCTGGGCGCGGAAGTGACTGCGCTGGGCTTTTCCGATACGTTTGTGCCGGTCGATACCGAAGCGATCCGTGAGGAGGATGTTGCGCTGGCGCGTGCGTGGGCGGCGGAGCAGGGGTTTGATACGATCCTTTCGACTGACGGCGACAGCGATCGCCCGCTGATCAGCGATGAGCATGGAAACTGGTTGCGCGGCGATGTGGCCGGGATTTTGGCAGCAAAGTATCTGGGAGCTGATTCCATCAGTACGCCGGTGAGCTGCAATTCGGCGGTCGAAAAGTGTGGCTGGTTTAAAGAGGTGCGGCGCACCAAAATCGGTTCTCCGTTTGTGGTGGCATCCATGATCGAAGCGGCAGAGGCGGGTAGTGTCGGCGTTGTGGGCTATGAAGCCAACGGCGGATTTTTGACTAACAGCGATTTTGGGATCGGTGAAAACACACTGCGGGCGCTGCCGACGCGCGACGCGGTATTGCCGGTGCTGAGCATACTTCTGCTTTCGATTCAGGAAAAGAAAACCATTTCTGAGCTGTTGGCCGATTTGCCGCAGCGCTACACCGCCAGCGACCGCATTCAGAATTTTCCAACCGAAGAGAGCGAAAAGATTATTGAGCGCTTTGCGGATATCTCGGAAATCAATTCTGTTTGGAGCCCCGTTTTTGGTCCGGTGGCCGCAGTGGATAGGACCGACGGACTGCGCGTTGTTTTTGAGTCGACCGAGGTGCTTCATATGCGTCCTTCGGGGAATGCCCCCGAGTTCCGTTGCTATAACGAGGCCAGTAGCGCGGAGCGCGTGCTGGAAATGCAGCGCATCAGTATGGAGGTGCTGCTGGAGCTGAAGCGTAAAGTGTAGGCGTGAGAAAAAGAGGTCATCGACGTGGGGTAGGCATCCCTGCCTGTCCATCTTGTTTGCCTCGTCGAAGACGCGACGTTCCCGTCGCGTGAAGAAGTTGGAGTTTATGCAAGATAGTCAGGAAGTACTTTGACCCCTCGCTCTTTTTACGTCTCTGTTTTGGAGTGCGGTGGGTCGAAGACCGGCGAGGCCGCTTGACACCGCTTTCTAATGCGCCGAAGGAGCTGTGCACCGCAGGGCGCTCTTCGGTGCGTGTTGCATTGGTGCAACGGCATCGAGCCGCCCTGTTTTAAAGCGGGGTGAACCCGCCGCACTCCATACTGAAAAGTCCTTCAAGTATGCGGGTGTCTTGAACGCCTGAACGAAGCAGGAGACTTCGTCTACCTTGCGCCGATTTCGTCAATTCAAATGGTAAGTGCACGAACGCTTTTACAACTGGGGATGTCGAAAACACATACGTAGAAAAAGGTGTTGCTTCTGTCAGAAGTCTGCGGTGCGGAGGGGAACCGGTGGGATTGGAGATAAAGAATTAAAAACTCAGTCCGGATTGCAATTATCCGGAGGCGCTGTAGGTTTATCATTTCAGCGGGAGATTTTTCAGGCAGGGAATGAGATGAGAAAACCATTTTTGTATATTGTGTGCTGCGCCGGATGGCTTGGCGCTGCGGAGATCCGGGCCGAAACAAGGAGCTTTAAGACGGTTACCTTTAAAACAGGCACCGAATATGATGCGTCTCTGCAGCCGAACGCGGTCGATAAGAGTGCCGGATTTGATGCGGGCAACTCGACCGGCGTTGGTCGGAATAAAGAGTTGGTTTTCGGGGTGAACGATTTTTCGGAACTGTTTTCCCGTGCGGCGGCCAACGGCTTCGGCGGCGTTGTGGATTTTGATGGAGATGTGATTCTGACAGAAGCCGGTTCAACCGTGTTTGCGGCTCACATGGGGAAAAAGACCCTTCGGATCACAACGGCAGAGCCGGTCTGTACGGATTCGGATGTTGATTCCACTCCCATTTCCGGTCCCGGCACATTGGGCGGAGTGGGGTTCCTTTCACGCGCTTTTTCCGAAGACGGGACTCCTCCTGAATCGGCAAATCTGGAACTGACCTGGAAAGAATCCGGGTTTGCCTCCGGCGAGCATGTGCGGGCGGTGGCCGGTACCATTCTGGGGATGAGCGTCGGTGATGAACCGGAGGATCATTGGATGATGAAAGCGTCGCTGGACAATGGGGATGTGATTGCGGCAACAGCGCCGGTGAATACAAAAAACGGCGATGGATTGGACGATACCTTTTTTGGGGTATATGCGCCGGAAGGGCGGTATATTGTCAGCGTTTCCTGGATGAATCATCATGCGCCTTCAATCACGAACAGGGTCTCCTGCGGGCTGGATGACTTCGCTTTCATCACCAGTAAAAAGAGTTTTGTGATTCCCAAAAATGATGTGCTCTACGGAGATGACCTCGTCGAAACCAACACGTTGATTTCGACAACCAATATGATCGATTCTGTGGCCGTCGAGCCGGACTCGCTGGGCGAAGATCCGTCCAACAACGCGTCTGCGGATCGAACCCCTTCGGAGACGGTCGACTATTCTGCGCTGTTTGGATCGGATCGGCCGGGCGGCAGACGACGTTCGTCTTCATCGACGAATCGCAACGATTTGTCGGTGGGATCCGTCGAGCGCGATAGCACTACCGCTCAAGAGGATAGTTCGGGTTCTGATTATTCCGCTCTGTTTGGTTCTGATCGCTCGAGACACTGATTCTTTTTCATCATCTTTCTGAATTTTTTTGATTCGGGTGATGGAGTAAAACCATCCGTGAGTTTGTCAGTGATCTGCCCCGCGAAATGAATTGGCTCGCAGAGCCAACGCTACAACGATAGTGGATTGTGCAACGTGTAGGGTCGGCTCTGTGAGCCGATGTTTTGGTGTAGGGTCGGCTCTATGAGCCGATGTGCCTACTTCACAACAAAGGAGTGTTTTCCGGAGCCGACGTTGTCGATATAGAGCGTCCCGTTTTCTTCCTGCGGCGTGACGGGCTGACCATCAAATAAAACGACGGCGGTGCGGTTTGGAAAGCCCGGAAGCCCGATTTTGGCGGTCATGTTGGCGGGGAGTTCCACATCCATAAAGAAGCGCTGTCCCTGATTCTCAATCCTAACCCCAATGGGCCCCCTGATCGTGGGCACTTTGCCATGAATCGTTCTGAGCGAAGCGGTTTGGGGTTGAATTAACGCCTTTCCGAAACCTGCTTCAAGCGGGCGGACACCGAGCAGAAAGCGGGAAATAATATTGGCTGGTGCGGCGCCCCAGGCGTGATTCCAATCCTGATTGGGTTTATACTCGGTGTCCCACGCCTCAGTGGTGATGGTTGAGCCTTCGCGCATCATGTTCACCCAGCTTCGTTTTCCGGTGGAGGTCATCAGGTTAAGCGCGGCCTGTTCTTCGCCGGCGTTATATAATCCTTCCAGCAGGTATTGTGCGCCGTAGACGCTGCAGGCCATGCCTCGCGAAATCACAAAATCCGCCACCGATTTTTTATATTCTTCCGGAACAAGGTCGACGGCGAGCGGGAGCATGTTGGCGTGCAGCGCAGAGTGGGAGGAGCCTTCACCGTCGATGTAGATTCCTCTTTGTCGATTAAGCAGGACTTCGTTGAAGCGCTGCTTGAGTTGGGCGGCTTTGGTTTTGTATTCTTCGGACTCATCGACCTTACCCAGCGCAGCGGCCATGTCGGCCATTTGACAGAGGTTGAGATAGTAGAAGGAATTAATCACCGTGTTGATCTCGCGGCGGTCATAGCCGTCGCGTTCGCCCTCCGGCCAGTCGACAATGTCGTCGCGGGTTTCCGGTCCATCGGTTTTTAAGAGACCATCTTCTCGCGCACGCCACTCCAGCGTCTTTTGCTGTTTAAGGAGTTCGAAGTTTTTCTCCAGCGATTCCGTATTACCGGTATACATCCAGTCGGCCCAAGCCATCATGACGGAATGCTGCTTCCATTCGGTCGGCCAGGTGGAGTGGGTGAGCAGATATTCGTGGCTGTAGCGCGCAAGAGAAAATTCGCGGTCGGCGGCATAGTGCGAGAGCTGATTGATGTAGGCGTCGGCCTCATAGGGAATGCGTTCGCGGTCGCCGTCCACATAAACACCGCTGAAGCTGGTGGCTTTCATGCTGTATTTGCACAGATTCCAAACCTGATTGAGAATGTTGTTGTCGGACTCAAAGGCGGCGGCCTGGTGGTCGAACGGATAATGAACGACGACACGCTTGAACATGTCGGCTTTAATCTGCGGCGGGCAGTTTTCGATAATGACATAGCGGAAGGGGGCAACAACACCGATCTTCTCCGGGAGTTTAATAGCATTCGGGCCGGTATTTTGGTCGTCCTTCGGCGGATGAATGTCGATCTTGTTGTCGCCTTGTTTCAGGGTGGTTTCGACGCGGTAGTAACGGATGCTTCCGCCGGGTTCGGTGTCGATGCCATCTTCGGAACCTTTTTCCGCAAAGTGAATGGTGATGTTGCGGTCGCCTTCAGGGCTCGGGAGGTTGAGGCGCAGATAACCGAAAGCGTCCTGTCCAAAGTCGAGCAGGCAGTTTTCGTTGTACTGCCGAATGAGCACCGGAGCCTGTTCGGTCTGACAGAGCGCATAACGCGAGGTCGTTGTCTCATCCGAGGGATCGCCCATAATGAAAACCTGCGTTGGAGACCATTCGCTGAGTTCGCCGTGATTGGTTCGTGTTCTGACTTTCCAAAAGACCATCTGGCCGGGAACCAATGGTTGACCTCCGTACGGCACATTAATCGACTGGTTCGACGGAACCTCTCCGCTGTCCCATAAATCGGCTTTGCCCGGCGCGAGCAGGTTCGACCGTCCAGCGACAAGCAGATGATAGCTTGTCTGAAAAGCATTGGGTTTTTCAGAGGGCACGATCCAGCTGAACTCGGGTGAAAAGTCAACGACGTTGGCGATGCTGACGCCCTGAAGGAATTCCACCATCAAGCCTCCCGGCGGATTCGTTCCCGTGCTGCACGATTGAGCGCTCAAGAAGAGAGTGAGTGCAAAGCCGGACGATAGAATAATCTGAACTGTTCTCATGCTGAGGTCCTCATTTAGTTGGAGCGGTAAAACCAGTTTCAATTTCTAACAGCGATTGCGCCGCAGCGGAAGTTTGTTTTCGATCGGATTACGCCATTGCATCGCTTGGGCGATCTCAGTATAAAACCCGCTTGTTTTGCCAAGGAATAGTGTCCCGCTCTACAGTCGGAAAAAGGAAGTTTCATTATGACATCGAAAGAGATCCGCCAGTCGTTTCTGGATTTTTTTGAATCGAAGCAGCACACCATCGTGAAATCGGCGAGCCTGATGCCCGACGCGCCCAATCTGCTCTTTACCAATGCGGGCATGAACCAGTTTGTTCCGATCTTCCTCGGGCAGGCCAACTGTCCTTACACGCCGGGCCGTGCGGCGGATACGCAGAAATGTATTCGCGCCGGCGGCAAGCACAACGACCTCGAAGATGTCGGGGCCGACACCTATCACCACACCTTCTTTGAAATGCTCGGCAACTGGTCGTTCGGCGACTATTTCAAGCAGGAGGCGATCGACTGGGCGTGGGAGCTGCTCGTCAAGGTATGGGGCTTCCCGGTGGATCGGCTCTACGCCACTTACTTCGGCGGCGACGATAAATCCGAGGCCGACTTCGAAGCGAAGGAAATGTGGCTGAAGTATCTGCCGGCGGAACGCGTGGTGCCCGGCAACCGCAAAGACAACTTCTGGATGATGGGCGACACCGGCCCCTGCGGTCCCTGCTCGGAAATTCACATCGATCTGACGCCCAACGGTGACGGCGGCGCGGCGCTCGTGAATGCAGGAACCGCACAGTGTATCGAAATCTGGAACCTTGTGTTTATCCAGTTTAACGCCAATCCCGATGGTTCTTACACGCCGTTGCCGGCGCAGCATGTGGACACCGGTATGGGCTTCGAACGCGCCTGCTCGATTATTCAATGCACCAATAACTTCAGCGATTTCTCGGGTGTCATTTCCAACTATGAAACCGACGTCTTTACGCCGATCTTCCGCAAGCTGGAGGAGCTGAGCGGGAAAAAATACGGCAGCGCCATGACCGATCCGGTGGATGTCGCATTCCGCGTGATTGCTGACCACATCCGCTGTCTCTCTTTCGCGATCGCTGATGGTATTATTCCTTCGAACGAAGGACGCGGCTATGTGCTGCGCCGCATCCTGCGCCGCGCCGTGCGTGTAGGCCGTAATCTGGGCTTCCGCGAACCCTTTTTCTATAAGCTCGCCGAAACCGTGGCCGATCACTTCGGCGAGGCATTTCCCGAGCTGCGCAAAAACCTTGCCCGCGTGACCAAAACGCTGAAGGCCGAAGAGGATTCCTTTAACCGTACGCTCGATCGCGGCATTGAACTGTTCGATCAGGTTGCCGGCGGTTTGGCGGATAAAATGTTCCCGGCGGACGAAGCCTTCAAGCTCTACGATACCTACGGATTTCCGATCGACCTGACGGAAGTAATGGCCCGCGAGCGTGGCATCAGCGTGGACACCGAAGGATTTGAAAAGCTGATGGAAGAGCAGCGCGAGCGCGCTCGTGCCGACTATAAGAGCAAGAAATCGGTCGTGATGGCTGAGGGCGGTGCCATTGATGCGGAGCCGACTGTATTCGTCGGCTACGAAACCACTCAATGTGAAACCGATGTGGTCGATGTGCTGGAGGGCGCAGTAATTCTGAAAGAGTCGCCGTTCTATCCCGAGTCCGGTGGTCAGGAGGGCGACTACGGAACACTCAAGGCCGACGGCGTTGAATTTCGGGTGACCGATACACAGAAGTCGCCCGACGGCATTATCCTTCATTCCGGTGAGTGGGTTTCCGGAACGCTGCAGAAGGGCGACCGCGTGACGGCAAGTGTGTGCGAAGGCCGCCGTGATAAGATTCGACGGAACCATACCTCCACGCATCTACTCAATCAGGCGCTGCGCGAAGTGGTCGATTCAACAATTAAGCAGGCCGGATCGCTCGTTGCGCCGGGTTACCTGCGTTTTGACTTTAACTATTTTGAGGCGGTGAAACCTGCTCAGCTGCGCGAAATTGAGCGCGTGGTGAATACGCAGATTCTGAAAAACACGCCGGTCGGTATTCAGGAAATGGCGCTGGCCGATGTGCAGAAGGCCGCCGATATTCAGGCGGTGTTTGACGATAAATACGGCGAAACCGTCCGTGTGGTCTCGGTCGGCGATTTCAGCAAAGAGTTGTGCGGCGGAACGCATGTTTGCGCCACCGGCGAGATCGGTCAGTTCCGTATTGTTTCCGAATCGTCCGTTGCGGCGGGGGTGCGCCGTATTGAGGCGGTCACCGGGATGGATGCGCTGGCGTGGAGTGCGGAAGAGCACGAGCTGCTCAGTGGGCTGAGCCAAAGCCTCAGCGTGAAGCCGAGCGATCTGCCGGAGCGTATCAAGGCGTTGGCTGATCAGGTGAAATCGGTTGAAAAGCAGTTGAAAGAGGCGCGCATGAAAGCGGCTGTGCACGGCATCGAAGCGCTGCTGACGAAGGTTGAGCACATTACGCTCACGGATAAGGTCGATAATATGCCGCTGCTCGCCGCGACCGCCGGTGAAGTGCCGATGGATGCGCTGCGTGAGCTGATGGACCGTCTGCGCCAGAAGCTTGAAAGCGGCGTCATCATTCTCGGCAGCCACGCCGACGGCAAGGCCTGCTTTATGTGTTCCGTCAGCGACGACCTCGTTAAGGAAGGAATCCACGCCGGTAAGCTGATCGGCGCCGTTGCCAAACTCGCGGACGGCGGGGGCGGAGGAAAGCCGGATAAGGCGCAGGCCGGCGGTAAAGATGGTTCCAAGGTCGCAGATGCGATTAAGGCCGTCCGACAACTGCTGAAGGAGATGCACAGCTGATCCTTCTGCCGTGAATTGTTCTTAAGCATTTAAAGAAAAAGAGACGTAAGCAATTAATTATTGCTGTGGCACAGGGTAATCTGTCGGAAACCCCGGAACGGTTTCGCGCCGGCCTGCAATGGGCAGGCAGAGATGCATGGCATATTGTTCAGCCCAGGGCAGCCTGCTGCAGTTCATTTTGCCAACGCTCTGATGAGTGAAAAAGCTGCCGTTTTTCGGTGGACATTTTTTTCGATTTTTTTTCAAATGCGGAGGGTTTGAGTGACGTATCTATAGTGAAAATGGCGTAGGTTATGCGCCGGAGTTCCAAAACTAAACCGGGCTTGAGTTATGAAAAAGAGATATGGAAAAAGAACAGGTAAGGTAAACAAGGGTGCACCCAGCGGGTTTATCATCAGTCTGCTTCTGCACGCAGCGGCGTTTGCTGTAGCGGGTGCTTTTGTGGTTTTTACGGTGATGAAGCCGAAGGCCCCTGAATTTGTGGCACCGCCGCCGATGGAACGACCGAAGATGAATCTTAAAAAGCCGATTGTGAAGGTCAGGAGAAGTTCGTCGCCTGCGCCGGCCTCGCGCATCGTGGCGAAGGTGAAAATGGCCAAAATGCCCGAAATTTCCATTCCCGACCTGACCGGAACCGGGGATGCGCTGATGAGCGGAATGGGCGGAATGGGCGGTAATTCCTTTGGATTGCCCGGCCCCGGATCAAGCTATCAGTTTGGCGGTACCGTAACGACCGGAAATGATTTATTGGTTACATACTATAATTTTTCTCGAAGACGAAGTGGGGCACAAAAACTAATAGGTGAAAACGAATATTTTGATATTATTCGTCGATTTGTGGAAGGGGATTGGAATACCTCCATGTTTAATTCTTATTATCGTTCTCCCAAGAAGTTATATGCGCAAACGGTAACGGTTCCGAGGGTTACGTCCATTGCCGCTCCGCTCTGCTTTGGGGAGGATCCTAAATTAAACTTCAAAACCTGGGCGGCGCATTATCAAGCAAAAATTAAGCATAAGGATGGCATTACGTTCCGTCTTTGGGGGCTGAGCGATAATGTGTTGAATGTGGCGATTAATGGGAAGGTCGTCCTTTCTGCCAACGGTTCCTGGACTGGAAACGACGCGTACAAAATCAATGAGAATTTTCAGGGTAGTGCCCCCGGAAGCAGAACAATCCAGAGCGCTAACGATGGGAGTTATAAATGTGGCAACTCGAACGAAACGTTGGTGGGCAGCGATTGGATTACGCTGGAACCCGGGAAAGAATATGATTTTCAGGCCATCATTGGAGATGGACCGGGCGGCCAGTTTTATTCGATTCTGCTGGCGGAGGAACAGGGCAGATATTACGAGAAAAATAACCGTGGAGTGCCGATGTGGGATCTGTTTGCTACGGCCCCGCTTTCCTGGGAAACGGAGGATAGTATTCTAATGGATTCCGTCGAAGATGATTATAATGTTACAAATATTCAAACATTCTTTATTGTAGAATAATATATACTGATATTAACATTATGCATGTAAACTTAAAAATGGAAATTATCATGAAAAAGAATCTATTCATCATTGCTTTGTTGATGGGTGTCGCGGTCGGAGGAAGCCTTCCGAGTATGGCCCAGAGTGCATCCAAAGATGCGCCGGAAAATGAGATTCGGATTTGGACGGCTGCAAGCGGAGAGACGATCGAAGGGGAATATGTGAGGTTATCGGGTAAATCGGTGGTGATTCAAGTGGCGAGTGGTAAGCGGATTGAGGTTCCGCTCAGCCAATTGTCCGATGAGGATCGGCTCTATGTGGAGTACAAGAATCCCCCGGAACTAGAGATCGTGTTTAAAAAATCACTAGACGCAATAGAGTATTTGGTGGACGAATGGTACAGTGCAGACGGGACTGCACAGTCTTCAAGCGATCCGGCTACGGTCGTGGAAGCCAGCTTTGGAGCGAAAGTGAGTCAAAAGAGGAGGACCCTGTATAATCATGATCTGTTTATTGAGATTTATGCTCTAACGGAGCAGCGGTACGACCCCAAAAAGAAACATCTCATTGCGCATATCAAGAGCGGTGCGTTCAGACTTAATGAAGAAAATAAATTTACATATGATTACATGAATGAGGATATATATAGAATATTAAAGTATAACACACGAATAGATGGGTCGGTATCAACTGCAGATTGGATCCGCGGTGAGGAGTATAGCGATATGCTGGTTTTGGTTCGTGATGAAAATGGAAATATTGTTGGGTATAATGCGACGGGCGACTGGCTCTATAAATATTTGGATCGATTGGAAGAATTGCCGGTGAACGCCTGGATGAATAGAGAATGCGTTCAGGTGCATCCAACCTCTGTGAGATATGGAGAATAGGTTTCTCTTTTTGAGTTTCGTTTGATGGATTCGCTCCGGTCTTATGATCGGGGCGTTTTTATTGTACGCCCTGCCGGGCACACCCAAAAAAAGAACCGCCGATTCGGCGGTTCTTTTCTGTGGACGCAATTATCGTCCACGCTAATAATCAACCCGACTCACGCCGAACGCTGTGTCGTTCAGCATGAGTGGGTGGGGTTAAAATTAATCGATGTTCTTTTTCTGGATCGACCAGCCTTCCATCTTTTCCAATCCGCAGTCGTCGCCTTGGAACATTTTGGCGGCTTCCTTATCGCCCTTGAGCTGCCAGTCGAGCCAGGCGCTCGCAACCACGGCGAAGGTGCCGCCATGCGGCTGCATGTAGGTTCCGCCGTGGCCGATATCGGCCAGATTAGCCGTGACGGCCGGCAGTTTTTCGATCTGCTCAAAGTCGTCCATGCCGTTTACATAGGCGATGTCGTCCGGGCCGCCGAGGATATAAATGATAGAGCCGTGGAGCTTCTTGAGGTGATCTTTGTTCAGGGCCGGCATACCGCCCATTCCGCCGCCGCCACCGCCGTCAGAATTAATAATTCCGCTGTTGCAGATCATCGCGGTGGTTACTCGCGGATCGGGAGCGGCTTCCAGCGCCTGAAGGCCGCCGCAGGACATACCGCTGACCGCAACCTTTTCGACGTCGAGCTTCTGGTAATAAATGCTCTTCGGGTTGCTGTTCTGTGCAACAGCCCAATCGATGGCCTGGATCAGCTGTGATTTTTCAGAAGTGCCGCTGTTGTTTCCGCCGGCAGGAGCACCACCGCCCATCGGAGGCATACCGCCACCGCCCATCTGGGGCATTCCGGAAGGCATTCCGCCGCCCATCGGAGGCATTCCGCCACCGCCCATCTGGGGCATTCCGGCAGGCATTCCTCCACCCATCGCAGGCATTCCGCCGCCCGGACGTCCGCCGCCGGCCCCTTCTTGCGGGATGGGACCGATCGCAACGATAAGATATCCCTGCGATGCCACTTCGGAGAGGAAGTTCAGGTGACCGCTGGGTGAGTTAGCACATCCGCCGTTGCCCCAGGCAATGATCGGAAGTTTTTTATCTTTTGTGACCGCATCCATATCTTTCGGGCGGAAAACGGTAAATGCCGGCAGGCTGCTGTCGGAAACCATCACCGCTTTAAACGGACCGGTTCCGCCGTCTTCCACAGTACGGGATGCGGTTTCTTTGGTTTCGCCGGCTTCCGGTGCGGCAATGGCGTCGAGATTCTTTTTCTGAATCGACCAGCCTTCCATTTTTTCCAGTCCGCAGTCTTCGCCTACGAACATTTTTGCGGCTTCCTTGTCGCCTTTGAGCTGCCAGTTGAGCCACGCGGTTGCAACCACAGCAAACGTACCGCCATGCGGCTGCATGTAGGTTCCGCCGTGTCCGATGTCGGCCAGATTGGCGGTAACGGCCGGCAGGTTTTCGATCTGCTCATAGTCGTCCATGCCGTTCGCATAGGCGATATCGTCCGGACCGCCGAGGATGTAAATGATGGAGCTGTGGAGCTTCTTGAGATGATCTTTGCTGAGCGAAGGCATACCGCCCATTCCGCCGCCACCACCGGGGCCGCCGGAAGAATTAAAAATGCCGCTGTTGCAGATCATGGCGGTGGTGACACGCGGATCGGGCGCGGCTTCAAGCGCCTGAATTCCGCCGCAGGACATGCCGCTTACGGCAATCTTTTTGGTGTCGAGCTTGTTGAAGTAAATGCTTTTTTCATCGCTGCTCTGCGCAATGGCCCAGTCGATGGCTTGGATCAACTGCGGTTTATCGGAAGCGGCCGCCCCGCCGCCCATTCCGCCGCCGCGGGCACCTTCCTGCGGCATCGGGCCGATTGCCACGATGAGGTATCCGTGCGATGCCACTTCGGAAAGGAAGTTCAGGTGGCCGCTGGGTGAATTGGCGCATCCGCCGTTCCCCCAGACAATGATCGGCAGCTTTTTGTCTGCGCTGACCTTGTCCATGTCTTTGGGACGGAAAACGGTAAATTCCGGCAAGCTGCTGTCGGAAACCATCAACGCTTTAAGCGATCCGGTTCCTCCGTCTTCCAC
Source organism: Pontiellaceae bacterium (assembly GCA_016937035.1). Next base: position 8,384 of record JAFGWS010000028.1, on the reverse strand, counting down.
GGTTCGGGATGCGGTTTCTTTGGTTTGTGCATTGGCGGTCTGGACGGTCGCCGCCGAAATCAGTATGAAGCTGCACAGTGCACTCATACAGGTCTTTGATGTAGCCATGGAGTCTCCCCTCTTTAATATTTATTCCCCTGTCTGTTCGGAATCTTCAAGTTTGTGATTTTATTGCAACGGCAACAAAACAATGAAGACACACTTTGATAAAACGCAGTCGAGAGCTGATTAGCGTTGCCAAATGCGGGAAACCTGAATAGGAAGTGAAATCCCGCATCATTTGTCGGGCAAAGGATTGCAGCATTTCCTGATTTGATTTTTCGGCACTGCAGGCTCGCCGGAAAATGAAGACTTGCGCGATCGGATGTGATGAGGTAGCTTCCCCTCCTTTAACCGCACAGCAACACACCGTCACGCGGCGCTTAATCTTATATGATGCGATGCAGCTGTAGTTTACGGCGGTGTACGTGCTTGGAATAATGAGAAATATAAAAGGAATCGTACCATGGGTTTATTCAGTAACCTGTTCGGACCGGCTTCAACCGTGCTGGTCATTGATGTAGAGGCGCTCAATGAGTCGCTGGGAATGAAGGGCAATGTGCTTCCACGCAATCAACTCCAGACGCTGCGCCGTCTTTCACGTTTTGCTCGTCGCGAAAAACTGGAAGTTGTGGCCGTCGCCGCCGGTGCGCCGCTCAATAAAGCACCGGGCGGGAAAAAGTTTGAGGGTATTCAAGTGCAGTATTGCGCAGACAGTAAAGCCCTTCCTGCGTTCCTTGCGAAAACGGTGCGCTCAAAAGGTTCCGGAGCGATTTTGGTTTCCGGAAATGCCGCCGCAGAAAAACTGCTGGGGCCCAAAGTCAGCAAGTTGCGCATGAGCACCTTCCGTAAGGCCTTTGACCTGTGCGGAGATCACGAACCGAAGGAACAGCACGGTAATAACGCACCTCGTGGTAATAACGCACCGCGCGGGAATCGTCCGCAGCGCTCCAATCGTCAGCGCCCGCAGCAGCAGCAACAGCAACAACAGAATAATGATGAGCCGCGTAAAGAGCGCCAGGAACGCCAAGAGCGCAAGCCGAAGGCACCGTCTCAGTCGGACGCCATCAATGAGCTGATTGATTTGGTTGACTAGATCGAGGCAGGATCGTGGGCGAACGTTACGTTTTCTGCGATATTGACGGTACGCTGCTCTATGCCGGAGGCGGGGCCGGGCGCACGGCCTTCGGGGCTGCGTTTGAAGAGGCGTACGGCGTGCCGGTTGATATGGCGCACATTAACTTTGCCGGAGCCACCGATATTCGTGTGATGCAGCAGTTGCTGTGCGAGCAGGGGCTGGCCGAAGAGCCGATCAAAACCGCACGGTTTTTTGAGTTGTTGCCTCAGCATCTTGACCGCTCTATGGCACTCCACCCGCCGACCGTTTTTTCAGGTGCACCGGAGTTTCTGGAGCGTGTTTCATCCCGAGGATGGAAGTTGGGGCTGGTGACAGGAAACATACGTTCCTGCGCTTATCTCAAGCTTAAGCACGGCGGAATTGATCACTATTTCAGTGATATCGGCGGATTTGGTGATGACGACGGCGACCGAAACCGTATGGCGGCATTAGCGCTGGAACGGGCGGGGAATCCGGCGGGTGCTTATCTGCTGGGCGATACGCCCTCGGACATTGAAGCTGCGCGGGTGAACGGGATGATTTCGGTGGCGGTCTGCAATGGTTCGTTCAGTCGGTCCGCGCTGGAAGCCGAGCGGCCCGATATGGTGGTGGATTCCTTTGAAGATGCCGGCCACCTATTTGAGGCCTTGGGGGTATGAGTGCCTGTTTTGAAGCGTTGACGCCCGATCGCATTCTGGATGCGGTCGAGATGGAGATGGGAATTCAGCTGACCGGGCTGACATCGCCGCTGCCGAGTTATATCAACCGCGTGTATGAACTCCAGAGCGTGAGCGGCGAGCGGCTGATTACGAAGTTTTACCGTCCGGGGCGCTGGAGTCGTGCTGCGCTGCAGGATGAACACGATTTTGTGTTCGATTGCGCGACCGAGGAAGTGCCTGTAGTCGCACCGCTTCCGCTGAAAGACGGCGGGACGATAGGGGAGTATGAAAGGCTCCTGTTTGCTGTATTTCCAAAAAAGTCGGGCCGCGAAATGGATCTGCATACTGATGAGAGCTGGCGGCGGCTCGGCAGTCTCGTGGGTCGTATTCATTTGGCGGGATCGCGGCGGGCGGCTCCTTCACGACTTCGCATGCACCCCGAAACAACGACGATTCCGGAGGTTCAGCTGCTGCTCGACGGCGCATTTATGTCCCCGCATCAGGCGCGACGGTTCCGGGAGATTACGGATAAAATTATCGAGATTGCCCTGAGCGAATTTGAGGATGTGGAGCTGCAGCGTATTCACGGCGACTGTCACCGCGCCAATATTCTGGAGCGTCCGGGCGAGGGGCTGATGGCGATCGATTTTGATGACATGGTCATGGGGCCGGCCGTGCAGGATATTTGGCTGCTGCTGCCCGGAAACGCCAACCGCTGTCGCCATGAAATCAATCTGATTCTCGACGGCTATGAGCAGTTTATGGAGTTTGACGATCGTCAGCTTCGGCTGGTGGAAATTCTGCGCGCTATGCGCATTATTTATTTTTTGGCGTGGTGCAGTACGCAGGTCGGCGATTATACGTTTCAGACCAACTTTCCCGATTGGGGCAGCGAAATGTTCTGGCAGCGGGAAATGGCTGATTTGGAGCATCAGTATCACGCCATCCTTAAGGATGAGCGGCTGGCGCGCGGATTTTAACTTAATTAAGAAAGATCATTTTATTGCGTATTGAGTATTGCGTATTAAAAATCACGACTCACGAATCAATCATCACGTATTACGCATTACGTATTACTCAGAGGAGCCCCCATGAGCAGAAGCAACAACTATAACATTACCTGTCCATCCTGCGGAACGCAGAAGACGGTTGAACTGTATGAATCGATCAACGCCGCAGACGATCCACAGCTGAAGGATGCGCTGATGAAAAACACGCTGAACCGCGTCGCCTGCGCTGACTGCAAGGCCTCGTTCCGCGTCGATATGCCGCTGCTCTACAGCGATCCGGCGCACCATATTCTGATTCACTGGATGCCCGAAACCGAAGAGATGCCGCGTAAAAAAATCCTGGAGGATTTTGATCAGACGCTGGATGAGATCAATGAAATCGTGCCCGATGATGTTTCGATTCCGCAGGTTCGATTGGTGTTGTCGCGCGTTGAATTGGTCGAGCTGCTCTTTATGATGGAGGCGGGCTTTAATCCGCGTGTCGTGGAGTATGTGAAATACAGCATCTACTCGCGCAATCTCGAAAAGCTGGATCCCAAAACGTTCCGCCTGTTGCTCAATGTCGAAAACTCCAATGCAGAAGAACTTTGCTTTCTTCTCCAGAATACGCAGACGCAGGAGCTGAGCTCTACACTGAGCTATGGTCGACCCGCCTACGATTCCATGTGCGAACTCTATGCAGAAAACCCCGATGAGTTTGTCGATATGTTCCCCGGCCCATGCATCAGCGCCCGCAATCTGCTCCTCGACGAAATGGAGTGACCAAGGAACGAATGCGTTGCAGATAAAAAGACCCCGCAAAAGGCTCATTTTGGAAAAACCACAGCTTGCTCTGGCAGGTAAAACCCTCCAAAGTGTCCGCTTCGCATACATCAAAGAAAGGATTTATCCATGAACGAAAACGCACTCGAAAATATTGAATTTGACGGTTCCAACCTCTGGAAAGAAGAAAACTTTACCGATCTCAAAGTGGGCACCATCCGTAAGCTGACCCCGATCAAACTGGATGGCACAGAAGACGAATCGCGCAAGGCCACCTTTTCTGCCACCACCAATGTGATGACCCCCAGCGGTGCGCTGCCGATTTCCGGCGAAATCGACGCCGAAACGCTCGAAGAAGCCGTCGAAAAATTTACGGATGCCATCAATGCGGCCGTGAAGCAACTTCAGGACGACATGATCCGCTACCAGCAGGAGCAGGCGTCTAAAATCGTAACGCCCGACCAACTGCGCGGCGGCAGACATGACCTGATCATTTAATCAGTGCGATACAGACAGTCAAAAGGCCGGGAGTATTCCGGCCTTTTTTGGTTTCCCCGGCCCCCTTCCTTTTCCAACCGGGATTATGCGCCGCTGATCCAGGCGATGTAGGCGTCCCACCAAACGTAGCCGCCGAGCATCCAGATTAAGGCGGCGAGCGCGATGTAGGGCCCAAACGGGATTCGGCTCTGCCACTCCTTCTTTCCAAACGCAATCAGACCGACGCCGACGATGGAGCCGAGCAGCGACGATACAAAGATGATAAACAGCACCGCCTGCCATCCGAAGAAGGCACCGAGCCCTCCCATCAGTTTTACATCGCCGAAGCCCATCGCATCTTTTTTGAGGATCAGTTTCCCGAAGAAGGAGACCGACCAGAGAATACCGAATCCGACCCCGAGGCCGACCAGCGACTGAATAAGTGACTGCACGTGCCCATTGGCCCCGTGCATGGCGGGAATTAAAAAGCTGAGAATCGGCCCGACCATCATTCCGCCGATGGTACAGCGGTCGGGAATCCACATTTCGTCGAGATCGACAAAGCTGCCGAGCAGTAATCCGAAGGCGAGCAGCGCGTACGCGGCAAACCGGTAGTCGATCCCTTCATTCGTCAGCATCGGATATTTGAGCCAGATGGCCGTAAAGAGCAGCGCCGTGATGAGCTCAACAATCGGATAGCGCGGCGAAATCGGTGCCTTGCAGTAACGGCATTTTCCGCCGAGAAGCAGCCAGCCCAGGATGGGAATGTTGTCGCGCCACGCCAAATTCGTCATGCATTTCGGACAGCGGGAGCGCGGCTTGACCACGGAAATCTCCGCTGGAATGCGGTAGATGCAGACGTTCAGGAAACTGCCCCAGCAGGCCCCGAAAAGAAAAACCACAAACATGAGATACCAATCAATAAAGCCCATTCGAGCTACTCCTTATTGCGTGTTGCGTATTGCGTGTTGCGTGTTGCGTGTTGCGTGTTGCGTATTGATGGTCTTCCTCACTCAGTAGGCCGTCAAGAAATACGTAGTACGTAATACGAAATAACATTCACCTATTCTCCATAAACTGCTTCTTCCAGCGCGGAGCGCATGGCTTCGATCGAAGGCTGAACACCCGTCCAGATTTCGAAAGCGCGCGCGCCCTGATGCAACAGCATGCCCAGCCCGTTCGCAATTTGTGCGCCGGCCTCCCGCGCCGTCGTCAGGATCGCGGTTTCGGGATACATGTAGATCAGGTCGAATACCCGCTGTCCGGCGCGGAAGGCCTCCAGAGGCAGCAGCGAAGGATCATCCCTCTTCATGCCCACCGGTGACGCCTGCACCACCAGATTGCATTCGCGGCACAGTGCAATCTGGGTTTCACGGTCCAGCGCCTGCGTTACTTTCACTGCAGGAGCCAGTCCAAGAATCTCGTCTTTCAGCCGTTGCACGCGCTCGGCATCAATATCGGCCAACACCAGGCTTTTCGCCCCTTCCTTGGCGGCCATCAACGCTACGGCGCGCCCCGCGCCGCCGCACCCCAGCACAAAAACCACATCGTCCGTGACCGTCTTTCCAAACGATTCTTGGAGCGCCGTCAGAAAGCCATAGCCATCGGTGTTGTGGCCGATCATGCCCTCTTTCGTGAACTGAACCGTATTGGCCGCGCCCAGCAGCCGGGCACTCGCATCAAGTTTTTTCAGACCGCGAAAGGCGATCTCCTTGTGCGGAACCGTCAGGTTGACGCCGGAAAATCCCATTTTAGCCATCGCCGGAAGCAGCTCCATCAGTTCATCGGGATGAATATCCAGCGCCAGATAGATTCCATCGAATCCGATCTCCTGCATCGACGCATTGTGCATGATCGGTGACAGCGTGTGCCCTATCGGATGGCCGATCACCGCAAACGGTTTTGTATGTCCACTCAGTTTCATCTCAATTCCTTTAGTAGATTTTTTTACCACGAAGGTACGAAGAACACGAAGCGGACCCCGTTGTCCTTCCCGCACTTCTCTTCTTCGTGGTTCATACTTATTTTTTCGCGATGCGGTTGAGGCCGGCGACGATGGCGCGCACGGCGGCCTGGTCGATATTCGAGTCGGCACCGACGCCAAAGACCACGCCGTTGCCGGCAAGCTTGAGGGGCACGTAGGCCAACGCCTGCGCATCCGCGCCCTTGCCGATCGCCTGTTCGTGGTAGTTGTCGACCGAAAAATCGACCTCGACGATCCGATTGATCCCGTTGACAAACGCGGAGATGGGGCCGTTGCCGTCGGCTTCAACCGTCTTGACCTCGCCGTTCACCCGCACCTTTACCTCGCCATGGATAAACGTCGGATCATTGTCGTCGGGGCGCGGCCAATAGCCGACCAGCTCGTAGGGCCCCTTGGGCGATACGAATTCGTTTTGAAAAACTGTATGGACCTCTGCGCTGCTGATCTCCCGAGCGACCGATTCGCTGTAGGCCTGAACATATTTGCTGAGCTCCGGTTGCATTGCCTTAGGAACATTGATCCCGTAATCCTGTTCGAGCACCCACGCGATCCCTCCCTTGCCCGACTGCGAGTTGATTCGGATGAGCCGCTCGAAACGCCGTCCGAGATCGACGGGATCGATATGGAGATAGGGAACCTTCCAGCCCATGCCGAACCGTTCCGGCGCTTCCGTCAATTTGTGCATTCCCTTGTTGATGGCATCCTGGTGCGATCCGGAAAAGGCGGTGAAGGCATACTCGCCGGCATACGGCTGGCGATAGTAGATCGGCATGCCGGTCAAGCGCTCCACCGTCTCCGCAACACCCGCCAGGTTGGAAAAATCGATCCCCGTATCGATGCCGCGGGAATAGAGGTTGTTGATGCACGTCACCAAATCCACATTGCCGGTGCGCTCGCCATGCCCGAAAAGCGTCCCTTCCACGCGATCGGCACCCGCCATGAGCGCAAGCTCCGTCGCGGCCACGGCCATGCCTTGGTCGTTGTGGGAATGAAGCGAAACGAGAATGCTGTCGCGCCGCGAAAAACGTCGGCAAAAATATTCGATCATGTCCGCGTACTGGTTCGGCGGTCGGCGCTCCACCGTAGCCGGAAGATTCATGATCAACGGCTTTTCCGGCGTCGCCTTGCCCCACGCCGCGAATACCGCCTCGCAAATTTCGACCGAAAAATCGGGATCGGTGTCGGTGAATTCCTCCGGAGAAAATTCGTAGCGGATATCCGACTCCGGCATCTGCTCGGCCAATTCGCGAATCTGCCGTGTAGCCGCCACCGCAGTTTCAATGAGCTGCTTGCGCTCCATCCCGAAAACCGTCTTCATGTGGAGATCCGACGGCGCGATATAGGCGTGGACGATCCCCCGCTTACACCCCTTGAAGGCCTCAAGTGTGCGCTCGATTAAATGCGGACGCGACTGCGTGAGCCCCATGATGAACACGTCCTCCGGAATGAGATCGTTCTCGATCAAGCGCCGGAAAAAATCGAACTCGTCCTGGCTGGCCGAGGGGAATCCGATCTCGATGTGCTTGAACCCGATATCGCAGAGCATCTTGAAATATTCCAGCTTCTGGTCCGGATCCATCGGATCGGGAAGCGCTTGGTTGCCGTCGCGCATATCGACGGAACACCAGACGGGCGATTTGGTAATGCTTCTTGATGGCCATTGTCGGTCGGGGAGATCGATTCTCTCCGGTATCTTGTACTTGGGCACATTCATTGTATCTCTCCTAAAAGGGCCGTAATCTAAACAACCCGGTTATCGTTATCCATTTCTTTCTTTTCAAAAAACCCGGCAAGGGAACTGCGGAAAACAAAAAACCCCCGCAGTTTCCTGCGGAGGTTTTCAAATCGGTCACGCAAACAACCTAAAGGCAAACCACGCACGCAGGATCATTCCCAGCGAGTAGCAGCAGGCCTAGCAGTCGGTTGTTGAATTCTTTTCTCATAACGGAACGGAACATAGGCCCATACCCCCAAGCTGTCAACCCCCTCCCGGCAGGATTTTTGCGGGCGGGCCGGAGCACTCCATACAGACCTAAACCACGAAGACTCGAAGGACACGAAGCGGATTAAATCGGCGGGATTGTAGGGCGCGAACGGTTGAAGACCTTCGCGCCGGGCACCCGGATGTCGTTGGGCCGAGCCGTCCGGTGAAGTGCAATTCAGTGTTGATGGACAACGTTAAGCCTGAGCTGCGCGGGAAACAGACTCCGCAGCGACAGATTGTGCGCCCTTCCGCGTAAACGCAAGGCTCTTATAGGTATTCCAATTCAATTAGACAGCCGGAGCGGAGAGCCCTGCGAAACGCTCTGAGCGGAGGCGGTCTGGTGACTGTTCTT
>JAFGWS010000176.1 GCA_016937035.1 Pontiellaceae bacterium | reverse complement strand
GCAAAAGTGGATAACAGCGGGGTTGTGCACCCTCTTCGCCGCACTGATTCTGAGCTATTCCTTCTGCCACCGCTTTTCGCCGGAAAAGGTTACGCAGATGATTCCTTCCGCGTTTGGCGATAACGCGGTTCAGGCTGCTTCGCTGGAAGAACTGATGATCCCTTCCGAATACGCCGCCCTTCCGGGCGCGGAATATTTTGTAAAAACGCTCCTTCCGCTCGTTGACGAAGAATACACCTCGCTCTCGAGTCAAATCGCGTGGGCGCCGCTATATAGGACCTATCGAGGCCAATCTTCGTTTATTGCGGTCTGCTGGATTGGCGGCCGCAGCCCATGGCTGCGCTGGAAATTTGAACAGGCCTCCGATAAAAAAATCAGTCCGCTAAAAAATCAGACCGTATGGCCGACGTGGCAGTGTTTTCGAAACGATCTCCCCGAAGGAAAAAACCTATACGTTGCCCTCACGGAAAATCTCTTTCTGGTTTGCCTTTCCGAAACAGAAATGGATATAGTCTCGGTTCTGGATTATTTTGATAAAAACAAGTCTGCGAGAAACACTTAAACAAGGACAACGCCATGCTGAAAAAAACCGTACCCTTCCTTCTGCTTACCGCTCTGCTGGCGGGATGCGTCAGCACAGAAAAAGGAACTGAAGAAACCCTTTTAACGCTGGAAGAGCAGGAACTTGCCCTAAAGAAAACCAAAGCTCCGCAGCAAGCCAACTACGCCGTTTACAGTCTTCAGGGGACTCTGGCCGTTAATGCGGAACCGCGACTCCACCCCAACCATAGGGCTGAACTTCCCTATCTGGCGGATCGTGCTCCCGTTGTGGCGGCCCAAGGCAAATCCAGCCGGGCCAAACTGAATGTGCTCATTGATCCTTCTTCCGCTGCATCATGGATTGAGTTCAATAAGGCTCAGGCCCTTGATGCATACTTTCTCGAACTGGACGGGGTCTACATTCCCTATCCTGATCCCGTGGCCGTCGGTGCCGACTCCTTTGCGGCAACCGTCTCTCAGCTTCGATTCGACCTGTTCTTCATGGAAGATGTCGCCTTCTTTGTTCGAATGGCCAAAAACAATCTTGGACAGTTTTCCCGCGGTATAAAAGACCCTCAGGTTCACGCCGTTTTGGGATATGATATGCTCAAGGTCTTTGAGTATATTCAATTTGACGCCCAAGGGAAAAAGGTCGTCTTCTCTGCAACCACGCCTTACACACCCAACGCCGGACGACTGGTCGGTCAGGCCCAGATTTTGAACAATCTTCTAAACACCACGGCAAACCCGGGGTTAATCGTTAAAGGATCGATTGATGGAGAGGAAACGCCGATTATGCTCGATTTTGCGGGGGACTATTTCTTCCGCAGGGGAGACGTCAGCACCCCCGTGACAGAGCTGGTTTCCATGGGAGAGATCGCGCAGTTCGATGTACCTACCATATCGGGAACGTTTACCGACCTGATGCCGCGCGCCGGGAACCGAATGCTTGAAAAATATTTGGTCACGGTCTGCCCCCTCAAGGGGGTGGTTTATTTCGAGCGTCCCACCCTCGAAATCGAATAAATCAAAAAAAAATCGTTTTTTGAGTAACGGTCGGGTTCAAGCGCTCGTATTAATTGTTGAACCCAACGGAAGCAACCCACTTAAAGCTTCCACCCCACTACTCCGAACCCCGTCTAACCCGCGGGGTTTTCTTTTGCCCAGATGGCTCAACGATGCTACGCTCTCCCCTAATCTTTTGTGGATGATCAGCCCATGGACGAACCAACGCACCCAAAAAAACCCGAGCCGCCGAAGCGGGAAATCAGCAATGCGAACCTGTTTGCCGACGATATTATCTTTTCCGATACCGAAAAAATCCTCTTCGAAGAAGATCTGGAAAAAACCGCGCAGCGCAAGGATCTGATGGACGGAAATCCCGCTGACCGTTACACCCCCCGGAAAAAACTGAATGAAGGCGGAATGAAAGCCATCTGGGAAGTGGACGATCACCGCACCGCCCGCAAGGTCGCCATGGCCCTGATCCCGGATTCCAAAATTGCCTCCGAACAGGATATTGACTCCTTTCTCTACGAGGCCCGCCTCACCGCCAACCTGCAGCATCCGAACATTATTCCCATTTACGACATTGCCGTGGACAAAGAGGGAAACCCCTATTTCACCATGAAAGCCCTTAAAGGCGAAACGCTGGGCGAAATCATTAAAAAGCTGCGCAGCGGTGCTGAAGAATACCGCACTCGTTATACCCGTACCCGCCTGCTGGCCATTTTCCTGAAAGTGTGCAACGCCATCGACTATGCCCACACCAAAGGCGTCATTCACCTCGATCTTAAGCCCTCCAACGTAATCGTCGGCGACTTCGGCGATGTGCACGTACTCGACTGGGGACTCTCCACGCTGCTGACCCATATCGACGAATACAAAGGGGGCCCCGTTTCGTGGCAGAATATTGATCACATTTCACTGGAAAACGGCCAAACGCTGACTCGCTACCTCGAAGGCTCCTTCAAACATCGCCATGTTGCGGGCGGAACGCCGGGCTATATGTCGCCCGAACAGGCGCAGGGCGACCTTTCCGGCGTCGATTTCCAGACCGATATCTACATGCTCGGCGCCATGCTCTATGAACTCCTTACCTACGAATGCCCCATCGTCGGTGAAACCGTAAAGGAGACCCTCCAGAAAACCGTGCGCGGCGATTTTCTCCCGCCGGACCGCCGCGCCCCGAAACGGCATATTCCGCAGCCGCTTGCCGCCATCGTAATGAAGGCGATGAAGACCGACCCGAAAAACCGCTACGCAAACGTCGCCGCGCTGATTCGAGACGTTCACCAATATCAAGACGGCTTTGCCACCACCGCGGAAAATCCGACGTTCCTCACCCACGCCGCCCTGCTGGTCCGGCGCCACAAAATGGCGGTCAGTCTCATTTCCGCCTCGCTGGCGGTCATCGCCGTCATTCTGGCCCATAGTTTTGCTTCCATCCAGAAGAGTGAAGCCGCTGCCCGCAGGATATTGAAATCGCTGCAGGAACAGAGCGACTATATTGCCCAGACGACCCGAAAGGCCGCGCCCGACTATATTGAATTAGCGCAGCACGCGGAACGCGAATATGCCTTTGCCGAGGCCGAGCAAAAGCTCAGCACGGGCCTCACCTTCGATGACTCCAACCCCGATGCCTGGAGCATGAAAATACGGATGCTCCTCAGCCAGCAGCGCTTTGCCGAAGCGTGGAATGTTTATTCAAAAAACCGCTCGATTCCCCAGAGCGGCCCGGAATTTGAGCTGGCCCGGAAATATCAGCGAACAAAAGAAGGCGTTCCCGATACGGCATTCCCACAGCTCGTCTATGACTTCCGTCTGAGCGGCATGGAGCTCAATCTGCCCCGCCTCTTTTACCACTTTAACCGGAAAGAGTTTGAACCCGCAGCTCACTTTTCCGCACTCGCCGAAACGCTGGAACAGCTCAACCCCGCAGTCGATCAACTCAATATGTCCTGGGAAGACGCCGGAAACGGCGCGTGGAATCTGGATATCAGCAACAACACCGGTCTCGACGATATCTCTCCGCTGTGCGGCCTGAAGATTGCCCGCCTGACGGCCCGCAACATCGGTACCCCCAACCTTGCGTTTCTTACCGAAAAAGGTCTCCGCTCGCTGGATCTGACCGGAACGCAGATTAACTATCTTCCCGCATACGACCCGCTCGCCGAAATTGAAACGCTCAGCATCCGTAACACCCGGATTCGCAACCTTTCCAACATTGTCAAATATTCCAAACTCGTATCGCTTGATATCAGCGGCATTCAGGGGCTCGCCCTTTCAGAACAACTCATTTGGTGCCGTAACCTGAAGCGGCTCACCCTTTCAGAAACCTTCCGCAATGACCCGGTCATTCAATCGCTCTCGCGCAACGAGACCATCATTATCTTCACCGAAAACTGACCATGGACATCAACGAACATAACCCCACCCGCGTCACGCTGCTGGCCAAACTCAGGAAAAGCGAAAACAATGAAGCGTGGCAGGAGTTTGAAACCATCTATCGCGGCTTTATCCTCAGCCTGATCCTGCGCATGGGCATCAATCCCGACGACGCCGAAGACATCAGCCAGTCCGTACTCACGAAGGTCTGGCAGAAAATTGAAGATTTTGAATACAATCAGAACAAAGGAAAATTCCACAACTGGCTCGCCGCCATGACGCGCAATACCGTCAAGGACTTTTTCCGCTCCCGTAAAAATTTTATCACCGGGCGCGACTCCGTTGAATATCAGGAACAATACATGAATATTGAGGAGCATGTGCTCCCCGACATCGAAAACATCGCCCGCGAAGAATGGGTGCTCCACATCACCAACCTCGCGTGGGACAACATTAAAGACGACATCTACGAAACCAAACGCGCCGTATTCAAACTCGTCTCCCAAGAGCGCCCCACCAAAGAGATTGCCGAGGAACTCGGCATATCCGAAGCCAGCGTCCGCGTCTACAAAGCCGAAGTCTTCGAAAAAATGCGCGTCGAAATCACCCGGCTCAATCAGGATCTTGGATAAGCCTTAATCGTCAACGCGGTAGGCGTACGCCAAGGCGTGTCCCCGATGGCCTACTTCACGTTTCCCCTCTGGCTCTGCATAAGCGGCGTTGGACTGGCCATCTCGTCAGCATCGTTGCCGGACTCGCCCCCGCCCAGCGGGCGGCCGGCGTCGATCCCGTCTCCGCCCTGCGGCACGACTGATCCGCAACCAAATGTGAACCACGTATGGGACTCGGATGAACACGAATCTTTTTTAACAGAAGGACGCCAAGGTCACGAAGATGCAGCCGGTTGCTTATACTTTCATTCCATGGTTTGTCGGCAACGTAGGACAGGGCTTCCAGCCTGTCTGAATTTACATGGCCGACCCACAGAAGACAGGCTGGAAGCACTGTCCTACTCTGGAAACTCGCCATCCAACCACTGTCCGTCGCCCTGTTCAAAAACCAAAACGGCCCCTTCGGCGCCCCGCATCAGCGGAGCCTCTTCCGCCTTTCAGGCTCAGGTCATCATTTCTTGTCGCGATCAATGCTCAGAATGTGCCGGCTGAGATGGTAGACCGCCAAATGGATCTTGTCGGGAGCTAAGGAGACATTCGAGTTGGACAGTGCGTGGGCGATCATCTTTTCATTCAGCACCAAGACAGATGTATCCGGCGTCTTATTCTGAATATACCACCCCGGATAGACCACAATCGGCTGCACCGCATACTTCTGGCCGGTCGATGCCTCCAATATCCGAGCCAGTTCCTTGCTCTGTGCCTTCGACTGAATGATTGGATTGCGACTTGGCTCGATTCCGTTGATCCGAAGTACATCACCTTCCTTTTCGATGATGCACTGTCCCTTTGATGGCTTCTGGGCATATTTGGTTTCCACGGTAAACACACCACCGGGCCCGATCATGACATGGTCGATGTTGTGCTTCTCACCCTTTATGCTATCGCCGGGAATGTCGTGAAACACTTCGTAGCCATTGACGCGGAACTGCTCAAGAAACTGCCCTACGGACTTCTCCCCCTCGATGCCGTGGTTAATGCTGACCACGTGCTTTCTGAGTTTCACAAGCTTGTAGGCACCAAACGCCAAGGCGCACGCTGCCATTATGGATATGGGCCATGGGTGAGGTTTTAAATGGAAGAAATACCGGGCCCACTCATACCCCGCAAACATGACTAGAATTGCCGGCCCAAAATAATATGCCACCATTTTATCGGAGATCAGGCTATCCTTGTACTCGATGAGCGACTGGGCGGGATTCCGAAGTGGCGGGTTACGTAAGGGTGATTTCTTCTCGGTGGTTTTCTTCATTGTGCTCCATACATGGCTATTGCTTTTCTATCACTGATTCACCCAATCCTGAATCCGCCGAATACAGGCATCGGTATCATCGCGGATCTCGCAGACCCAAAACCGCATTACGTCCCAAGCCAGCTCCAACGCCGCCCCCATCACCCGTTTGCCGTCCAGAATCGCCATTACCTGCTCCTCCGTCAGTGTATTCCCCTCAATGGCCAGCGTCCCCGCAATGGTCTTGATGCGGTTCCGTCTGCGCAACTGCGGCT
>JAFGWS010000175.1 GCA_016937035.1 Pontiellaceae bacterium | reverse complement strand
GGCGGGCGGCGGGAGAGCCAGTTCGGCACCTTCCGGAATGTGGCAGAGCGCTCGAATAAAACGGTCGGCGATGCTCTTCCAGAAAACGGTGGAGGCATCGGCACTAACCGGGCGTTTGTTTCCGCCCAGCGCAATCAGCCCGGCGGCCTCCGACTCCGCAAATGCCGCCCATTCATTCTGCGGTTCGCGGCAGACCACAACACCGTGCGGAGTGAGTTCAAGTTGAGAAGCATTGTTCATAACTCAGATTCGATTTTTAGGCAGAATAATTGGTGGCAAAATGATTTTTCGGGTGTCTGTCTGTAAATTGTTCTGCTGCCAAACCATATGTCTCTATTTGCTCAGCAGGAACGTGGCGGTTTCATAGGTGGCGGTTACGCCGCCGTCGACGGCAAATTGTTCCTGATAGTCGGCGACAATTCGGCTGAGTTCGCTACGGGAGAGCGGGGTGGTGCCAACGCTGACTTTTCCGCCGGTTACGCCTTGTTCATGGATGGCTTTCAGGAAGGCGGCCGCGGTGGGATAGAGGATTTCCTCTTCGCTGTGTTTGCGCCGCTCAAGTTTAAAGCCCGCCGCCTGAAGCGCGGTTTGGGTGGCTTCGTAGGTCGGCAGGCGCCGTTCGACGGTTTTCTCCGGAGCAATTTCGGTCCGCAGATCGTGCAGCTCTTTGAGCGTTCCTTCGAGCATCATGCCAAGCACAAAGTATCCGCCGGGTTCCAAGTTGGCATAAACATTTTTTAAGGTTGACTGCAGATCGCGCACCCAGTGGAGCGCTGAGCTGGAGGCGATGAGCGGGTAGGGGTCTGCGCCGCACCAGGTCTGAGCATCGCCCACCATCCAGGTAATCTGCGGGAAGCGACGGAAGCGCTCGCGGCTGTGAACCACCATTTTTTCAGCGAGGTCGACGGCATCGATCAGCACTTCCGGGAAGCGGTCGGCGAGCAGTCGGGTAAGTTGTCCGGTGCCCGGACCGAATTCCAGAATCTGCTCAGGATAAATCTCGGGCAGCATCGAAACAACCGACTGCGCCAGCGCCAACTGAGGGCGGGCGTGGCGGTCGTACGTTTCGGCTGCGGCTGAAAAGCGTTCAGAAATCATATTGGCGCATACGTTTTCTGCTCATTATTTTCGTCGATGAGCAGGGGTGAATTCAGGCGGGAAAGCTGTCGCAAAACCGGGCCGCTCGGCAAGGCCAAAAGCGGATGAAATTTGTTCATTTCTCCCAAACTGCGTCAGCTGCGGGTGATCTGCAGGCCGGTCTCGGAGAGGGAGAAATCGACAAAGCGCGCACCGTTGTTCGGCGGTGTGCTTTCGAGGCGCTGTCGAATCCGCAGCGCGGCATCGGGATTGCGGGCAATCATAAAGAGATATCCACCGCCGCCGGCGCCGAGCAGCTTTGCGGCAGAGAGATCGTCGCCCGCCGCATTCAGGATCTGCTGCACCTCCGGCGGATTGGTGCCGGGATCGAGCTGCTTATTCAGTCGCCAACTTTGCTGAACGGCCGTGATAAAGCCGTCAAAGTCGCCGCGCTGAACGGCGTCGTGGCATTGGAATGCCGTCTGCGCAATGGCATCGACCGTGGCCAGCCGCTTCTTGGAGTTAAGGAAAATGCCGCGCACAATCTCGCCGAGAATATCATGCGCTACGCGAGTGATCCCGGTGTAATAGAGCAGCATGCTGGCCTTTTCCGGCCCTTGGAAAAAGCGCTCCGGCAACCAGCGGACCTCCGGCTCCTGCGTTAGTCCGGGCGCGGTTTTAACCAGTTTAATGCCGGGGAAAATGCCGCCGACCTGATCTTGCCAGCCACCGCCGCTGGTCAGGAGTTGCTCCAGCGCGAGCGTTCGCTGCGCAATTTCGGTACGGCTCCAACCCAGTCCGCCAAAATCGGAGAGCACCCCGAGAATGGTGGCGGCGAGAATACTGCTGGTGCCCAGCCCTGAACCTTTTGGAATGGCCGAGAGCATCGAGATTTCAACCCCACCGCCCAGTGCGGTCAACTGTTCCTCCAGCGAAGCGAAGGCCTCGCCGTTAAAATCGGGGTGGAATCCGGCGAGCGCAAAGGCTGCGCGGGCGAGGGTGAAGCCGCTGCCGAGCTGATCGTATGCGCGGACATCGTCGTAAGTTTTGAGCTGTTCGGCCAGACCCAGATCGATGGAGCGGATCGTCAAAACGGGCTCTTCCGTACGGCGGGCAAATACCTGTATCGGCGGTTGTCCGTTGAGCTCGATCGCAATATTCAGAACCGCGCCGCCATGCTCCAGACTGTACGGCGGCGTATCGGCCCAACCGCCGGCAAAGTCCATCCGCACCGGACAGCGTCCCCAGACAATCTGATCCTTCAGCAGCGTACTCTTCGGCACAACGGGCTGATCGCGGTAAAGATCGACAATAAGGTCGCGCAACAACTGGAACGCCTCCCGCTCCGTCGTTTTCCAGTTTTTTTCGCCGCGTCGCCGTTGTACTGCCGCGCGGAACATACGGTCGTGCAGCGCAATCATTGGATTGCGCAGCTGCTCCAGCGCGGGCGGTTCCGGCAGGTCGCCGGCAT
Organism: Pontiellaceae bacterium; assembly: GCA_016937035.1. The sequence continues at coordinate 9,408 of JAFGWS010000175.1, read as the reverse complement.
AGAGCTCCGCCGTCGCCTCCAGATCGAGTTTATAAAAAACACTATGCTCTGCGTGTCTCGCCATCAGCGGCAGCGCGGCCTGACGGCGCTTCGCTCGCTGGGCATACATCCGTTCCAAGTCGGCGTTTTGGCTCAGCTTCCGCGCGGACAAGCGCCGGGCCTCCAGCCAACGCGGACGCCACCGCTCCGAATCTTCCGGCTCCGCCGCAAACATCCATTTCACAAAGCCCTCTTCAAACGAGTCAAACACCGGAAACAGCGGAGCCACCTGCAGATCGCTCTCCGGCGCAATTCCCGCTGCGGCGGGCGAGAGGCCTCGCCGCTCGAACCACTCCAGAGCCGAACGATTGATCCAGCGCGTGGCGGAATCGGAAATGGATCCGCGGAAGGCGTCGGAATAGCCGTACACCCGCAGTGCGCAGCTGCCTTCGACGGGAACAAAGTCGAGGCAGACGCCGTCTTCCAGCTCCAGCGCCCACTCATTTTCGGGAACGCCGGTGAGTATATTTTCAGCGGCAATCCGCCAACTTGCGGGAATCCAGCTGTTTTCAACCCACAGCGAATGATTTTCTTCGCGCCGCAGCGGCGCCAGAAATTCCGAGTTCTGCACAAACTGGCGGGGCTGCGCCATCGATGGAACAGCGCCGAGTTTGGATTGGTCGGACACGATATTCTGAAGCTCATAGATCGACTGCATCATATCGCCGCAGGTGCCGAAATGATAAAACTCCGCATCGGCCAGCGGCACCACCGCCGTGGTCAGCTGCGCCACCTCCGGATCCCGCTCCATCGGATTGCTGCCCAGACTGAGCGCCCAGCGGCCATACAGATCGTAGGTGTCCGGCCGCTCATTCGTAAACGCACGGCGCTCCGCGTCCCATCCGCTTTTGCGCATCAGGCAATCCACCGCCCGTTCGCTCAGGAGCCAAATCCCGACATCGATCAAAAACGCCTGCTCGCGCGATCGTTCGCGAATTTCTCCCGGCGACGGTTTCTGCAGAAAGGTCGTCAGTGTTTCCGGGTGATCCGGATCGCAGAACATAACGCCGAAATTTTGTGCCTGCTCCGGCGTAACCCAGAGGCCAAAAAAGACGACGTCGGCCTCGGGAATCTTCGGCATCGGTCCATCGAACCGCACAAAGGCATCGCCGCTCGCCACCATCACTCGTGCATTGGAAGGCGCCGCTTCCGTAATCCGGTTCAGTGTCGGCTGCGCGACATCGAGCAGGGTTTGGTCCAGCCGCTGACCCAACGCCCAACGAAAAACCGGCACCGGAATAAAGAGTTTGCCCGGCGCGGCATACGGCGGCAGCCGACGGCTCTCGCCGCCGCCGTGAATAATCAGTTTGCCGCTCGTTTGCAGCCACTCGGAAAAATCCGCGCTTCCCGACGCACGCCACGCCTGCTCCAGCACATACGCCGTTCCGCCGCCGGAGCCCAGCTGGCGCCCCGGCGGATCAAAGGTGGTAAAGCTGCCATGGGCCACCGCAGGCTCGCACGCAGCAAGATGCCGGCACATATTCGGCGGCAGCGAGAGCAACAGATCGAAAGTAGACGCTGATTTCATTCGGACACGCTACCAAACTGCCCGAAAAAAACAACCCGCAGATGTTAACTGTCGCAATCGATCCGATTGCCGAGTTTGGAGTTGTTGCTTATTCGATGTTCTGGTCTGCGCATTATGCTCAATCTCCGTCAAAAAGATCGCCGATTCCTTTTAAGACGTTTCCTGCGCCGTCTGAGATTCCCTTGAGCGTATTCCCTGCAACGTCTACAGAAGAAGAGACCAGCGTCACCACCGTCTTGCTGACCACACCCAATATTTCCTTCGTAAACTCCAACGGCGAGAAGCCGTTGGATTCTTTACCGATATCGGTCAAATGAATCGGTGGCATCGGCAATGACAGTTGTTTCCCTTTCAAGCCGGTAACGGAAACATTCAGCTTGGCACCTCTGGAGCGGAACTCTTCAACAATGACCTTTTTGCCCACCCCATCGTCTTCTTTGTTTTCCAACTGCTCCTGTAGCGTCTCAATATTATTGGAAGTGAGGCTCTTTTCAAATGTGAGTTCGGCTCCCTCAATCAAAATTTCCTTGATCACCACGGTATCGGTAAAGAGCGACGGAAGAAAAATGACCATCTTAAATTCATTCAGCTCAACCATACTCGGCGTATGAAATCCCTCCGGATTGCCGATGGAGAGCGCTTTAACCCGTACTCCACCGGTAAAGAGATTCACCCGCACCTTCTCAACCTGAATCGGAACACCGAGCACCTTCGGCCCCGCAGTCTCGATCGCACCTTTGATCACACTCCCAAGAAACACAACCAGCAGAATCGTCAGAACCAGCAGAGAGGATCCGATTGTGGAAAGTTTCTTTTTTAAACGGTACTTCTTTTTCTTCATATCACCTCAAACCTGAATTTTACCGGGCTATTATAAAAGGGCTGAGCTGACTACTTCCGTTTTAAGAGTGTGAGTGCAAAGCATGTGCAGACCCCAGCTTCAAAAAGAATCAGGAGACCGAGCATTCCGTATTGTGATCTGGTTTCCTGAAGCAGTGCAAAGACGGCAAGCATCGCCAGACCAATTCCATTTATGAAAAGCCGTTGAATAATCGGTTTGGGATTTTCAGACGCCATGCCCTTCGCCAGCAACAGGCGCTGGAAGAAAAAGTGAGCGGTGAGCGCCATGACCAGAATGGGAATAAGAAATTTTTCCATGGAGTTTCCCTTCGCCCGGAAAACAAAAAACCGCCGCGAGGAAACGGGGCGGTTTGGAGGGATTGAAGCGGGTGTTTAGTCTTCGAGGACCGAGAAATCCTCTTTGCCTACACCACACTCCGGGCATTCCCAATCATCAGGAATATCTTCAAATGCTGTTCCAGGAGCAATACCGCCGTCGGGATCGCCGATTTCCGGATCATAAATCCAGCCGCATACGTCACAGATGTATTTTTTCATGTTTTTCTCCTTTTTTAAATCGAGGGAATGATTCCTGTATTTGCATACATTCATCAAGGCGATTCTGACTAAATTTCACTCAGAAAACTGCGCTGCATATTTTCCGAGCATGCGCCCCGCCTCGCGGCACTCTTCGAGCAGTTCCGGTGAAGGAACATATTGGGAACGGATCGGTTCGCGCAGGGCTTCAATCTTCATTTCTTCCATGGCTTCGGCCACTTCTGCAGGACCGCCGCGTTTGCTCCAGCCGTAGGAGCCGAACGCGAAGCCTTTCTTGTCGGTCGGACGGAGCCCTTTGAGATAGCAAAGCACGCCGGCCATGCTGGGCATAATGCCGTTGTTGAGTGTCGGCGAGCCGATGGCGATGGCGGCGCAGTCAAGCGTTTCCGTCACGATGCGCGTCATGTGTGTGGAATCCACATTCAAGAACTGCACCTCTACATCATACTCCTGAGCCCCTTCCAGAATGGCTTCGGCCATCTTCTCTGTGGCTTTCCACATGGTGGCATACACCACAACCACTTTGGGGCGCGGCTTGCAGACAACATATTTCTGATACGCTTCAAACACGTCCTTGATGTGGCTGCGCCAAATGACGCCGTGGCTCGGCGCAATCATTTCGATGTCGAGTTCTGCTGCGCGTTCCATGGTCTGGCTGATGGGCCGACCGTAGAGCATGACGATGTTGGCGTAGTACGCCTTGGCTTCCTGAAGGACCACGCTGAGCGGTTCTTCGTCGTCGAAGCGGAAGGCAGAAGCATAGTGCTGACCAAAGGCATCCATTGAGAAGAGAAGCTTTTCTTCGGGCAGATAGGTGAACATGGATTCGGGCCAGTGCACCATGGGTGTGTTAAGGAACTGAAGGGTACGTTTGCCGAGCGAAAGGGTGTCGCCGTCGTCAACGATCTGCCATTTCCAATGGGTCGTATCATAATGCTTTTCGAGCGCAATTTTACACTTGGCGTTACAGACGAGTGTTGCGTTGGGGCATACGGCCATCGCAGCGGGCAGTCCGCCGGAGTGGTCGGGCTCAGCATGGTTGCAGACGATATAGTCAATGCTTTCGAGCGGCGCGAGCTTCTGTATACGCTCCAAATATTTTCCCGCATAAGGCGCTTTCACCGCGTCGATGACGGCGGTTTTTTCGTCGCGAATCAGGTAAGCGTTGTAGGTGGAGCCGCTTTCCGTTTTGTAGCCATGGAAATCGCGCACGGTCCAGTCGACGTAACCTACCCAGTCGATTCCTTCTTTAAGTGTAATGTTCATCAGATACCCGCCGTTCTATCTCTTCAGTGCTTCTGCAATCGAATCGCAGACATAATCGATATTCGATGGCGTTAATCCCGCCAGGTTAATGCGCCCGCCTTTGACGATGTAGATCGCGCGATTTTCGCGCAGCCACGCGACGACTTCGTCGGAGAGCCCGCTAAAAGAGAACATGCCTCGCTGCTCCGTGATATAGGAAAAATCCTGATCAACGCCGCGCGCCGTGAGTCCATCGACCAACGCCTTACGCATGGCTCTAATCCGCTCGCGCATCTCTGCCACTTCGCCCATCCACTGTTCGGTAAGGGCTTCATCCTGCAGGATGGTCTGCGCGGCCAAACCGCCGTGCGACGGCGGGTTGGAATAGTTTGCGCGGACGACGGTTTTAACATGGCTCATCGCTGTCCCAGCTTCTTCCTTGCTCCTCGTTACAATGGTCAGTGCGCCGGTGCGTTCGCAGTAGAGTCCAAAATTTTTGGAGAACGAGCTGGCAACATAAAAGTCGATACCCGCCGCCGCAAATTTTTCTACCGCAATACGGTCGGCCGCAACCCCTTCGCCAAAGCCCTGATAGGCAAAGTCGAGGAACGGGATCCAACCCTTTTTAACGGCAATGTCCAGAATCCGGTCCCACTGAACCGCGCTGAGATCGACGCCGGTCGGATTATGGCAGCAGACGTGCAGAAGCACGACGTCGTCCGGCGAAACTGTTTCCAGACACGCAACCATCGCATCAAAAGCTACACCGTGTGTTTCGGAGCAGTAGTATGGATACTCCTCGACCGCAAATCCCGCCGCAGAAAAAATGCTCTTGTGGTTGGCCCACGTCGGTGAACTGACCCAAAGCTTAGCGTTGGGCTTAAACTTTTTGAGCAGTTCTGCGCCCACGCGCAATGCGCCGGTTCCGCCAGGGGAATGAACCGTCGCCGCACGGCCCTCCCGGATCACATCGCTTTCTGCACCGAAGATGAGTTTCTGTACGCCGACGCTGTACTCCGGGTCGCCCGAAATCGGCAGATACCCTTTGGTGGTCTGCGTTCCAAGTAACCGTTTTTCAGCGGCCTTAATACATTTAAGGACAGGTGTTTTCCCCTGTCCATCCTCATAAACCCCCACGCCAAGATTGACTTTGTTTGGGTTGTTGTCTTTTTTGAACGCCTCTGTAAGCCCCAGAATTGCGTCGGCTGGAGCCGGCTCAATTTCTTTCCACATTGTTTTTCCCCCGATTAACTGTAGTACTGTTCATACCATCGCTTGATGGTGTCCTGCTGTATTTTTATGATTCCAATTTCGCGCAGCGCATTTTCCGGCGAGTCGGATGCATGGGCGGCATTCACCATAATATCCGTACCGAATTCTTTGCGCACCGAACCGGGAGCCGCTTTGCTCGGGTCGGTCGGTCCCAGAATATTCCGTATTTTTTCAACCGCGTTTTCTCCCGCATAAACCAAGGTCATGCAGCGGACTTTACCTTCTTCATCGCGTTCGGCACCTTGCACGTCCGGGGCCCATTGGCCCGTCATAAAATTCATAATGCTGTAAAACTGATGATCCCCAAAGGCGGGGCCGAGGGTCTTCGCCAGTGCATCGTATACGGACGGGGGCATATCAAAGGCAAACTCTTTTTTGAGTACTTTGCAGGCACGTTCCACTGCGATTTTTCCAAGCTTATCGCGCAGCACCGGCTGAACCGGCCCGTAAAATTCGAGCGCCTCGGCCAGACTCATCCGCAGCAGCTTAGCCCCGATCAGGCGCAGTCCCGAACGCGAAAAAATGTCCATGATATTGCCCGGTCGCGAGCTTGGGAACGTAAAGTTGTCGGGCTTGATAATGACCAGCGTCTTCTGAACGTCTTTATCATCCGCCAAGCGGATGGCATTATCCAGCACGCCTCCATCGCTCTCCGAAAATTCGGCCCAGATTTTGAGCGATGCTTGCACAAATTTTTTCGATGGTCCCGCCAGCACGGCAGGCTCAAAATAGGTTATACTCCCATCGTTCGCCTTTATGTAGTCCCCGTAAGTCCCGCGAATCGTGTCCGCACTTTCGATCGAATCTTCAAATCCGCCCACGGCATCGCGGAGGCGGCGGATCGCATTTTCTCCTTCGAAAAGCAGCATGAGAACACGGTGCACCTGACCGTCTTCCGTGGGGGCGAGCTCCCGCTCAATATATTCCGCCAAGATTTCACGGATTTCCGGCCAGACATCCTCGCTGCGTCGAACCAGCTCAGCGTAGCGCGTGACGAGTTCCTGGCTGGGTCCAAACATGCGGGCAGCAACCAGATCAAGGCCCGTTCTGCTCAGCAGGCGTCCCAGTACACCGCCGGTTCGCGATTTTCGCAGTGTGTACGGGGTAATTAATACGTACCCAAGTTCCTTTGACATTCTTATCCTCCTCAAGTATTGAAGCCCTACATACCTACCTGAGTTTGCCGGTACAACACCGAAATGATACTTTATGGAAAATCCACCTCAATCGAATTCACTTCCTGAAAAGGTTCTTCGACGTCATTATGAACTCCTTCGAGAGCTTCTGCCCGACTTTCGCAAACTGGTCGTTGAAGAGGGCCGCCCGGCTGATGTCCTGCTGAATCATCACCTTCGAACCCATCGCGAGCTCGGCTCCCGCGATCGTCGCTTTCTTTCAGAATCGCTCTTTTCCTACTTCCGATGGTACGGCTGGACGGTCGATAAACTCGCGCTGGATCCAGTCGATGCCTGCCTGCTCAGCGCGATGCTCGAGTCCGCCGAACCGCATCCCAGTTATCGATATATTCGGACGCAAAGTTATCTGCCGATGGCCCTCACCCCTATCGGAAATCTCTCCCTCACGGAAAAGTCCATACGGATAAACGACTGGTTTCGCGAAAAACTCGGCGACCGAATGCTTACCCCGGCCGATCTAGTTCCGTCCGGGTTTATTCAGGTGGTCGAGGCAGAGTCAGTCCTGCACTGTATTGAGTGTTTTCAGCAGCGTCCGCCGACTTGGCTGCGTTCCCGGATTGATCCGCAAACCTTCATTGATCTCCTTGCCGAACATCAGGTTCCCGCCCAACCTCACACCGGACTCAGCTCGGCCGTTTGTACCGATGCCGGAACCAGTCTGGATCATAAACTCGGCCAAAAAGCAGATACGTTCTGCGTGCAGGATATTTCTTCTCAATGCGTTGCGCAGGTTTGTGCGCCGCTGCCCGGAGATAAATGGTGGGACTGCTGCGCGGGTGCCGGCGGGAAGTCGCTGCACCTGATGGATCTCATGCAGCAAAAGGGCAAGGTCTTTTCCTCCGACATCCGCGAAAGCGCACTGCAGGAGCTTAAAAAACGGGCGCGTCGATACGGCATGCGCAATATCCGCACACAGCTCTTTAATGCTGCCTCCGACACGCCTTTCCGCAATAGATTTGACGGCGTGTTGGTGGATGCGCCCTGCTCCGGATGGGGAACCTGGGGACGCAATCCGGATGCCCGATGGCGAACGACCGACGACGAAGCGGAAAAATGCGCAAATCGACAGCTGTCTATTCTCCGCAATGCCGCCTGGAGCGTTAAGCCCGACGGTGCACTGGTCTATGCCGTCTGTTCACTCACGCGGCCCGAGACCGAAGATGTGGTTCAGGAGTTCCTTCAAACGAGTCCTCAGTTTCGCCTCGATCCCTTTATCAATCCGCTCACAGGAGAAAAGACCGACGGTCAGTTGCAGGTCTGGCCTTGGGACGGACCCGGCGACGCCATGTTCATTGCCCGTTTCAGCCACAGGGGCTGCTGAAGGTTCTAATCCGACAACGGGAGACCTTTCGCAAAAAAACGCTCGGCGTTGCGGAAGGTCAGCTCCGCCAGTTCCGCCTCAGAAAGGCCGCGAAGTTCCGCGGCCTTCTTTAGGATCAGCGGCAGGTTTGCGGGTTCATTGAGAGCCCCTTCGGCATCGAAGGGAAGAATATCAGGCGCGTCGGTTTCAATTAGAATCCGATCCTTCGGAACCGCACCGATCGCCGGACCTGCCTTGCGATTATTCGGACGGGTGATTGATCCCGAAAACGAAATACAGCCTCCGCGCTTCACCAGTTCCGCAGCAACCTCCGCCGAACCGCCGAAACAGTGAATCAACATGCCGCACGGCAGTTTGCCGAATGCGTCCAGCAGCTCAATCAGTCGCCCCCATGCCTTACGACAATGAATCGAGACCGGGCGCTCCAACCTGCGCGCCAGCTCCAGTTGAGCAATAAACACGGCTTCCTGTTCTGCATGGTTTCGCGGTTCAACGGCATGATCGATTCCGATCTCCCCAACCCCGGCCTGCGGATAAGTCAGCAAAAGCGATTCAAGGCGCTCGGACCATTCGTCCGAACGCTTGTCAATCTCCCACGGATGAATGCCGAAGGATGGATAAATGCCGGGGCAGGTCTGCATAATCCGAATCACCCGCGGCCAATCCGCCTCACAGCAGCCCTTTACCCCCATTTTAACCACGCCGGCGCTGTGCGCCCGGGCAAGGACTCCGGCAAGATCGCCGTAAAGGCGTTCATCCTGAATATGGTTATGGCAGTCAAACAGTCTCATGATGCTCCTTCCCTCACTTGCAGCTAAACAGTATACCCACACCAACTATACACGCAAAGCAAACCTTTCCCCCGCAGGGGAATTATCGGTTCTGAATCGCAGACTCCACCCCTGATTCAGAAACAGAGGATCCGTTTATCATCAAAAAAAGAAAAACGAGGGTTGCTTTGTGGAACGGTGATTTGTAGCTTCCTCGTCCCCTGCTGAAAAAGGGAAGTGGATTGGGGGTCGTTGTGGATAAAAAAGAGACAATTTTGCTAGACGCTCGTTTGATATCTGTGATAGACAACCACGCTTTTGACGCGGAACTGTGTAATGGGCACCGTTTTGTGGCGTTCATTGGACGCGGGGACCCCGGCAACGACGTGCCGGAAACCGGTGTGCAGGTTAAAGTTGAAATGTCGCCCTACGACATGTCCAAGGGGCGTCTGGTGCTATAAGACCAGGAGCAATGAGATGAAAGTACGAACTTCAGTAAAACGTATGTGTGAACAATGTAAAGTAATCCGGCGCAAGGGCGTGGTGCGTATTATCTGCACGAACCCGCGCCACAAGCAACGCCAAGGATAATCAAGGAGTTTATCAATGCCACGTGTACTCGGTATCGACATTCCCGGC
>JAFGWS010000174.1 GCA_016937035.1 Pontiellaceae bacterium | reverse complement strand
CGATGTTTTTTAGGCAAAATAAGCGGCCCCATGCATCCGGGAAAATATCTGTTTACGCTCCAACATGATTATCGCAACGGCGAGTTTCCGCAGATCGGCAGTGCCGTAGTTGAAGTCCCCACGGATAAAAAGCCGGACGTTCTTCAGATTACACTGAACAGCGGCAGTGTTGGGGAGCAGCCCGTTCGTGAGAGGCCTAGTAAAGTTACATACGAAACAGATATTCAGCGGGGATCAAGGGAAGCTAAGGCGCTGGCGAAGCAAAGACTGGCTGCTTTTGCTGCTCATACTGAATGGGTGAAAATTATCTTTGATGATCTGGCTTCGGAAGGAAATGAGACCGCACAAGATGCATTACCTGAATTGGAGCAGTTTATTCTGCAATTGGGTGTGAATGAGGAGAAATTTGATTTGAATGAGTCCATGGCTAAATTGAAGCAAATCAGAGAGAAAGTGACCTATCTCTCTCCTCGAGGTCTTCCGCCAGTTGTGGATGAAAAAGAGGCTCGTGCATTGCTGAAGAAGGCAAGTCATCTGACTATTTATGGAGAAGGTAGAAGTGAATCAGATCAATTGGTTACGCTTTTTTCCGAAGTATCGGACAAGAAGCAGTTGGACGAAGTCGTTCGTGCAGTTGATCGTGCTATTTTGGTAGAAGATAATGAGGATTCAGAATCATTCTACTGGTTTGGAGGATGTGGTTGTGGTCATCCATACACTGTCGAGATTGATGAAGAGGCATATTTTACTGTTTTTGAACGTCTATTGGTGTGCCGTTACGGACTTTCTTATGATGAGGTAAGAGACAATGATGAATCTCTTTTTTATGTTTTCGGCCGCATACTCCAGAAATACGGTGCCGAATATGACCCTGAAGACAAGACAGAGTGAGGCCTTTCCTCCGAAATTATGCCGCGAAGATGTAGTCGCGGCCTTCTTTGACGCCTTGCTGAATCAAAAACGCCCGGTTTTTTTTCGCGGGCATCGTGATTGTAGGCCATTAGGCAAATTTCGCGTAATGTGCGGGGAATAGGTTTTTCGTTACGGAGGCGATGTGTTAGAACCCGCGCCTATGAATAGAGACTTTCCGGAATTTGAAGGAATTGGCCGCGCAGGCGTGATTGCTATCGTCGGGCGCACAAATGTGGGGAAATCGACGCTGCTGAATCATCTGTTGGGCGAAAAGGTCAGCATTGTGAGCGATACGGTGCAGACGACGCGGAATGTGATTCGAGCCATTCTCACGGAACCGCGCGGGCAGCTTGTATTTCTTGACACGCCCGGGGTGCATAAAGCGCAGGGCGAACTGGGGAAAAATCTGAACAAAGCGGCGCGCTCGGCCGTGCAGGGGACCGATGCGATTCTCCTGGTGGTCGATGTCTCCACCAAGCCGGAGCTGGAGGACGACGGCTGGCTCCGTCGCCTTGCGCGCGAGGAAGTTCCCTGCATGATTGCGCTGAACAAGAGCGATCGCCAATCCAACCGTGCGGAGGAATATAAGCAGCTCTGGGCCGAAATTAAGGCGGAGAAGGAAAGTACGCAAGAACTCGTCTGGGCCGAGGTATCCGCTCTGCGCGGAGATGGAATGAAGGATCTGCTCGATGCGCTCTTTGCGCAGGTCCCTGAAGGGCCGCCGCTCTTTCCGGACGACATTCTCACCGACTATCCGCGTAAGCTTAATATTGCCGATGTGATCCGCGAAAAATATTTCCAAAAGCTCCACGCCGAGCTGCCGCACGCGTTGGCGATTTGGGTGGAGTCGATCGACGAGCAGGAAAACAAGTGGACGGTCGAGGCCTCGGTGTATGTGGAGCGCCATTCGCAAAAGGGCATCGTGATTGGCGAAAAAGGTCGCCTGCTCAAGTGGGTGCGCGAACAGTCTGAGCGCGATCTGTATGAAATGTACGGCGTGCGTTTTCAGCTCAAGCTCTGGGTTAAGGTGGAAAAAAACTGGCGGAAAAATTTCTGGATTCTTAAAAAGCTTGGGTACGCATAGGGCGAATTGCTGATTGCTGATTGCCGATTGCCGATTGTCGATCGGAGATTTGTTGAAGCTGCCAGTAATTGAATTTAAAAGCGTTGCAGACCCAAAAATCAGCAATCGGAAATCTTAAATCAGAAATGCAATGACAACCGGTCTATACATCCATGTTCCGTTTTGTGCGGCGCGTTGCAGCTATTGTGACTTTTATTCAACCGTCAGCGATGCCGACGTCGCTGATCGCTATCTGAACGCGCTGGGCGCCGAGCTGGAGCGGCTCCCTGGTGATTTTGCGCCGGATACTGTCTTTATTGGCGGTGGGACTCCGACAGCCCTTACGGCGGAGCAGTATGCTTCCATGCTGAAAACCCTGCGGAGCCGCATTAACCTTTCGAAGGTGATCGAGTTTACGAGCGAGGCCAATCCCGGCACGCTGACGCCTGAAAAGCTTGCGGCGATGAAGGAGGGCGGCATTGACCGCGTATCGATCGGCGTGCAGTCGTTTAATCCCGAGGCGCTGCGGTTGCTGGGCCGCATTCATACGGCGGAGCAGGCGGTGGAGAGTTTTCATGCGCTGCGCGCGGCGGGATTTGAGAACGTAAATATGGATCTGATTCAGAGCATTCCGGGTATGACAACGGAGGCGGTGCTCGCTGATGCGCGGCGGGTAGTCGAATTGGCGCCGGAACATATTTCCTATTATAATCTGATTTATGAAGCGGGAACGCCGTTGACGCGCATGCGCGACGACGGACAAGTTGTGCCGCCGGGCGATGACGAGGAGGCGGATCATTATTATGCCGTAAAAGATCTGCTGGAATCGGCCGGATATGAGCATTATGAAATTTCCAACTTTTCCAAACCGGGGCGGAGGTGTCTGCACAATGTGCTCTATTGGCAGGGCGGAAGTTATTTCGGCTGCGGACCGTCCGGACATTCGCACTGGAGCGGGAAGCGGTTTGGTAATGTGGCGGATCTCTCTGTTTGGTGCTCTCGGATGGAGCAGGGCGCTCGCCCGTTTGATGAAGTGGAGGAGCTGTCCCTTGAAGATAAAGCGCACGAGACGCTGGTAATGTGGCTGCGTATGCTCGAAGGCGTGGATGCAGAGCAGTTTAAACAGCGTACCGGATTTTCCTTTGATTCGATATGTGGCCGCGCGATTGATTTGTTGGCGGCGGAGGGCCTGCTTAAACGGTGCAATAACCGCCTGTTGCTAACACGAGATACTTTGTTTGTTTGCAATTCAGTTTTTAGAGATTTGGTCTGATTCGCTGAGTCTTTGTCCGCTCGATGCTGTTAGAAAATTTAAACTTTTCAGCCTCCAATTTCCCGGAGAGGGCATTAATGCAACGCAACACTCAGAGTTGCATCTTGGTCAATGTTGAATCCTTTAACGGAGGCATTTTCGGCGGGCCATCCATACCCCCATTCCGCCAACCAGCAGAAGCGCAACAGAGGAAGGTTCCGGGATGACGCTGACGGATAAGTTTTCAGTAGGTGATTTAAAGTCGCCTATAGGATCTCCATTGTACTTTGCACATAAAAGTGAATTAAAGGTAAACTCTTGACCAATTGGTACTTCAGACTTTGGGGTAAATGTTCCAAAAAGAAATGTTGAGCTCTCCCCTGGAGACAGTGACAAATCAATTATTTCAAAGCTTAGGTTATAATATTTATCCAAGTCTGGATTATATGAGAACCCAGAATAACCAAGATTTAAAGTTCCAGGCGATGATATGTCATTGCTGACCAATCCTATAATTTGAATGGTTTCCGTGGGTGTAACCTCAATGACTGAAGGAGACATGGTCCAGCTCCAGTTTTGTATCAAGTTTGCCTGAGCCTTGTAAGCAATACTGACCGTTAAAGCGAATAAACAGACCGTCATTTTTATTGTTTTCATCTGATGTCCTCCAGTTAATTTATAAATTAGTTGGTTTCAATTAAACGATAAAAGCGCGTCGCCGTGGCAGCAGGTGCCGATTCTTCCCATACCGTATTGGTTTTGGAAGCACTGATTTCCATGCTGACATCCGACCATGTTTCCGTCAAATCGGTTGTGGACTGAACAAGATAATTCTGCCCCACCACGGAGGACCACCCAATCAGTTCTGATGTGTCGTCCGCAACAAACTCTTCAATCCAGCTTCCTTCACGAGATTCAGGAACGATTCCTGTAAGAATAATCGACACCGCCTGATCCGATATATTGCCCACGTCATCAACCAGATTGTTTTTGTGTGTAATCCTGACCGTATAGGTTTCCTGCGCCGTTGGATTCGAAACCAAAACCTGCTCTGTGTTGTCTATGTAATTATCTCCCGTTGTTGCCGCTGTTGCGGGAGACGAGGGCGTCATAATCCAAGGTAAATAGGTGTTCTCAGATGAATCAATAATGCGCAAATCCAAATCGTTAATCAGCATCAGATCGGTGGGATCAAGTTGATCTATGGGAGGAGCCCCCGCTGGATCGGTCCAACCAATACTCACCTTCAACGGTTCGCCTCCGGTGGCAGTAACTGGGAATTCGATATAATCCCCGCTATTAAGAACCACCTCTTTAATGAACTGTTTTTCTCCAGCATCATAGTCATCCTGTACCAACCATGCCGCCTTTTCAGCATTCAGCAGTCCCCAGCCTGTTTTGTAATCTGGCCCAACACTCTCTGCCTCATCCGCTGTATGAGTTATTAGTGTTTTAAGGGTAGACGAGAGGAAGGGTGCATTAGGGTGCAGGCGGTCCCTTAATTCATTGATCAGCCCTACAGTTCCAGTCACTACAGGGGCGGAAGAACTCGTTCCGCTTACATTGTAGTAATTGGTAGTAGAGCTTATTTGATCAGAGTACCACGCGGGAGTTGTCAAGTTGACCCCCGCAGCGACAATGTCAGGTTTGATTCGTCCATCGTCAGTAGGCCCATATGAACTGAATGGGGCGACCTCAATGGAGGAAACACCGTTGTAGCCGCCGGGAATTTTATTTATAGCCCCAACGGTCATTACGTTTTTGGCAATAGCATGGTCCGTAATCGTATCATAACTACTGTCTGGGGTGAAATCAGCGAAGGGCAGCGTATGTCGAAGGCCAACGTCATTGTACACGAATACATAATAACCTCTGTCACTAAAGAAACGGAAATACCCTTGTGTGGTGGTAGATATGCTGTTGTCGTCTCTATCGTTTCCCGCAGACCAGACGGGGAGAGTGTATGGGTTATTATAGACGACATCATCAGTATCTGCCACATCTTGACCATAAAAGCCAAAATAGTAGCTTTCTTTTATTCCCAGATCGCCACCATACCAGCAAGGATATTTCCCAGCGCTTAAAGTTACAGTTAAGTAGTGGCCGTAAGCGTAATATGTGCCTCCACTAACAGAAATTTCTCCCCAGCCAGCTTGGTTTCCGTAGGAATGGTTGGATGTCCGAAGCCCGTTTGCATAGGCAACGGCCATTTCTGCCAAATCATTATTCCAGTCATAGGCCGCCACATAGGTTTGATAGGCCATTCCCCGAGAATTTCCTCCATAACCGATTCCTATGGCCGCCAAAGTTCCTGCTACTGAGGTCGGATGCCAATGGAATGTAAGTGAACTGACACCATCCATGTCATAAACCCGAGATTGTCCGCCGGACATAAACTCTACATGATTTGTCTGCGCATCATAGGCGTCCCACATCCCGACAATGGTATTTATTCCGGTCAGGTTTAAACCTGAGCTGCCACTCGGCCAAAGTTCATCCACTGAACTTGTGTCTGCCGCTCCGGAATTGTGCGTTACATTAAACTGAAGAGCACCATTACGAATCCCCGAAAGCCCGATTGCCGACCCATCCGACAGCACTGCAGACTCTCTTATTCCCATTTGCTTGGCCCACTCGCGGGCCGTTTTCATTTCCTGTTGTTTCAATAAGGCCCGTTGTACGACTCTGTTTTCAAAGCGTGCCCGCTTTTTGGTTTTTGCTTTTGAAAAACCTGCTGACGGGATGATTTCCTGATAAATTCCAAGATTCAGCCATTCCCGCATGCGCTGCTTTTTTTCTTCAATTTTTTCCCTTGGGAGCAAGGATTCTTCGGAAAGAATCCGCTTTTGATTTTCACTCAAAATCCACTCTTGAAGTGATGGGTCCGCCATTTCAGGCATACCAGCTTCTCGTTGAATTCGGTTAAAATCTTCCAGTGTTGCCATTGCTGAATCATATTCCGACAGCTGGCTCTCGGTTTGAGCCGACAGGCTAATACAGGTCAAACAACACACTGCAATAAGAGTTGCGGATATTCCTTGAACGTTTTTTCTTTTCACCAACATCTCCTTTAATTCCAATACCCAAATGACAGGCACAACAAAGTCACCTTTTTCGTAGGTTTGCGCCAAACGACCTAGGTGTCAATTATATTGTGTTAGTAACTATTCAGCTGGTGTGAATAGTGTCCGGTAAATTGGCCCTAGAACGAGTGTTTTTTTTGCATTTTTTGCTTGCCAGGTTTT
>JAFGWS010000173.1 GCA_016937035.1 Pontiellaceae bacterium | reverse complement strand
GTTTTCAATGCAAAGCGGCGGCTCCTCCATTGCCCTCAACCTGCGTCGGTTGACTTCGTGCTCATCGGTTGTGTTCCAATTGCTCAACGGCGGAAGACTGTCCCGCAGCTCCTCGGCAGGCGTCAGTTTCTTTTTTGTTTTACGCTTTTTCATGTTCCATCTGCTCCCATTCTTCCCACGTCACACCAAACGCCGCACCTCCAGACGTATATCCGGCAATGTATGCAAAATTTTCGTCGCGATCCTCCCAGAACGAGGCCTCCTCTTCCAGTCGTCGCCGCTCTTTCCGAGCCGCCGTCTGCGCCGCTTTTTGATCGATCGTCCTACGGACTTGTTCCTCGCGCTCTTCTGAAACGGATACACCCAGCATACGAAGCTCAATTATGGCCGTCAGCGCATCTACTCCGTACCAGTTTCGATAGCCCCTCACCAGATCACTACCTGTATAGTTAGTGGAACGGGCATTGCACAGCCTTCCATCACGCGTCATTCGCTTCCGCCGCGGCGGCAGACTTTTCTTTTTCTTCTTCTTTCCCATCCTCAATATCTACACCATCTCCCGACCGCGCACCAGTCGTTCGATCTCCTTCTTCCATAATTCAAAACCATCATCTCTTTGATAATCGTGAAACACGCGCACAAACCCGTCATGGGGTTCCCCCAGAAACTGATTTCGACCGGCGGCATGAATATAATCGAGCGTTTGCTCCACCTTTCGTACGGCCTGCTTAAGCTCATTGCGATGCCCATTCTGATCATACGCCGCCGACTTAACCTTCCAGATATATGTGGCATCCGTTCCGTCAAAAGTCTCCCAGATAAAAAAGCTGCCTGATGAACCGGGCACATAAAAGAGAAATGAAAAGGGATCGCGAATCAGACGCAGACGCACCCGCCCGCCGTCGTGAAGCCCCGCAAGATATTCAATGTGCTCCGCGTGGCGTGTATTTTTGGCGCGGACAATGTCGGAAATAAAATCGGCATCCGACTCCGCAAACCCCACCTCCGACAGCTTTCCGAAGAACCGTTCAGCCGTGGTAATCCGTCGGCCGTTACGACTTTTTAATTCGCCCTTTACATAATTGAACCGGACCTGCCCCAGCAAATCCGAAGAAATCCGGTCAAGCGCCGGCGCTTCAACCTTATCAATCGACACCTCCTCTCCGCACACGCGCAGCGTTGCGTGAACCTCCGGGTTTTGATCAAAACAGCGCGAAAGATAGGGCCGAAAAACATTCAATTTTGGGCTGAAAAAACAGTTCTCCATTCGGAAACAAAGCCGAACATATTTTCGCGCTGCGGGCAGGTGCCCCTTCCAATCAACTTCCGCATATCCATCATAAAACCGGAACTGCGCCGGCGGCGCAGAAAATGCGATCGTTTCAACCTGCTCGCGCGGCGGCTCAACAGCGGGGGCGGTCGGCGGCGTTGGACGCAGCGCAGGTCGGGATTTCACAGGCGGTTTGGGCGGAGGCAACTTCACTTTGATCTGTGCCAGCTTCGAAAGTTTCGGATTGTCGTAAAAAATCGACAGTTTCCGAACGGAGGAAAAATCTCCATGAAGCGCACGGAACGCCGGGGATTTCGGACAGAAATCGCACACCTCGCAATCGAGAACACCGTCCTTAAAACGATGCATCCAAAGGGTGATCCATGGATACTGCTCCGCATTAAATCGTTCAACCTCAGCGATGGAGTCATCCGGATGATTCACAAAAATTCGATCTACCGGCAAAGCAACCCCCTCGCCGAATATCAACTCCCGCGTCCCGACCTTTACTGTAATTTCCCGACCCATCAATTTCAACACCCGGAAAACTTACTGCAAACACCATGTTCCGAATATCGGCACATACTGCATCAACTCCAGAAGAACTCAGCCGGATTATGCTTCAGCGGATTCAGCATGGAATACTCTCTGAACTGAACAGCTGAACTTTCGGCACTCGCGTTCATCAGAACACATTGAACCTCGCCTGACAAAAATAGAGGAGCAATCTTCGAAAAATTGAGTTTCCTCCGATCCACCCGCTCGGCGGCTTTGGCCTCAACCAAAACAAGACGACGGTCCATCTCCATCACAAAATCCATTTCAACCCCGTTTTGATCGCGATAAAAAAACAGGTTTCGCCCAGGTTTCAGTGACAGCGTTTTCACGATCTCTGTAAACACAAAATTTTCCCAGATTTGCCCGCCCATGGGCGTTGCTTCATAGGCGGAACGATTCGACACATTGAGCATGTGACACAATAGTCCGTTATCCGCAAAATAAAGTTTTGGAGCCTTTACCAGCCGCTTGCCGATGTTGGCAAAAAAAGGTGGAAGCAAATAGATAATGCCGCTGGCCTCCAGTATGCTCACCCACTTCTTAATGGTAACCGAAGAAACTCCGACATGCTTTGCCATATCGGTATAATTGAGCAGTTGTCCCGCCCTTACAGCACAGGCCTGAATAAACCTTCGAAAACTCCGCAAATCGGCCACCTGAATGAGCGCGTTCAAATCACGTTCCAAATAGGTCTGTATATAGTCCGAAAAAAAATCATGGGATTCCAAGCCCTCTACAGCCCACAACTCAGGATACCCGCCCTTCCACAACGCACTATGAATCTCGTCTGCATCAAAACAGCCTGTGCCTCGGAGCTCCTCTGCGCTTAAAGTTTCGAGCTGTAAAATACTCAATCGCCCGACAAGACTCTCTCCCACACCTTTCATCAACTCAAACCGCTGACTGCCCGTCAAAATCCATTGACCAAACTCCTCTCGGTTGTCATCAATTCGAATTTTCAGCTCCCGGAACAGGGACGGTGCGTATTGAATTTCGTCAATAATTACTGGTCCGGGAAATCTGCTCAAAAAAGATTCGGGATTCTCCTCAGCTTCCTCCGCCATCGCAATTCGATCCAGCGTGACATAATCCGCTTCTGGAAACTGACGACGCAACAGAGAACTTTTTCCTGTCTGCCGCGCCCCCGTAACAAGCACGGCGGGTCGAACACCACAGGCATTACTCAGCTTTTCTCCCAAATTTCTATTAATCCACATAACCCATCTATTTTAAGATAATCTAAACTCGCTGTTTTGTTTATCTTAATCGCGATAAGCTGTCAACCCTGCAAGACAGCCGTTTAATTATGGCTCATTCCCGAAATCCGTGGTTTCTTGCGTACGAGAAACTTACGGCAACGAGACGCGAATGCGGTAGAACCCTGCGGGCGTCGGCTCCTGTTGCTCGTATGACATACTATCCGCGCCGCCAATGCCAACACGCGGCCCCGACAGTTTTACCCATCCGTCCGGATCGGTCAAATCGGTGCAGAACCACAACTCATATACCCGATCGGCCGAACTGTGAAACGAAACGATGGCCGTTTGTCCATTTAACGCAACCTGAGCGAGGTGAAAACGAGAGTCCGTCTGCGTGGGGTTTGTGTCAGCGATGAACTCCTGTTCGTTTTGGAACCCGTCTCCGTCCGGATCCGCCGAAGGACTTGGATCCATTCCGCCCCAGGCGATGCCGGATGCCCAATCATCGTAGGCTTCAGGCGCTGCGCCGCCGCCGGTTTCAAATATTGCGGCTTGAAATCCCGTTTCCAATTTATAGGAAGCACTCGTGACCGAAGCCCCCACAACGGCGTACTGGCCTATTGAGCTGGACACTTTGTACGAGGTGCTGAAAGCGGTCGCTCCCCCTGCACCCTGCGCGAAGACATCCGCAGATATCTGATAGTTTTGGCTGCTCTGACCGGCGGAAAAGGCTAGCGACACAGCAAGCATGTGAAGCGCCAGCGCTGATCCTGCAACCTTAGTTCTTGTTTTCATGACGATTCCTCTTCGCGCTTATTATGGGTTGAACACCGCATTTCCCCATTCGTCAATGTCAGGTCCGTTGTTGCTGATCTGGGGAGCGACGGGCTTCAGAAGTTGGGAGTTGATCAGGACAATGTTTCCGGAAGCGGCTTCATCAAGCGCGATCGCGTAGTCGACGTCATCAGCCGGCTCAAACGAACAGTCAAAAAATTGGGGCACGGGCGTCTCTCCCTGAGGACCTGAAAGCATAACGGCAGGACCTTGAACAGGACGGGGTTCTTCATCATCAAGCAGGTCAACAACCGATTTAAAGGTACAGTGATTAAAACGATGGACGGCATTGGTCCCTGCCAGCGACAGCATCGGGCTCCCGGCTGTAATAAACGTCGAATGGGTGACCTGCACCGTTCCACCGGTGACCACGAGCGCACTATCGCCGAATCCGCCGATCATGTTTTGCACCATAACCGCCTTGCCGCCCTCTTGGAAATCCAGAAAAACTCCCCCTCCTTCGTCTTCTCCCTCTATATCGCATCCTTGCGAGAAGAGAAACCCTTCCCCGCCCATGTAAACCCCTGCACCCGGCAGCTCTTCCGCGCCGAAAACATTACACTTGTTGAGATCGATCTGCCCGCCGTCAGGCGCATAAACCGCGTTTCGGTTGCCTTCAACGAGCGAGTGTTCCGCGCAA
This sequence comes from Pontiellaceae bacterium, assembly GCA_016937035.1. The sequence goes on along the minus strand of JAFGWS010000173.1, from coordinate 19,716 downwards.
AACCCGCATCCGCTCCCGATTTCCACACCGTCGCGAATGTTCCCCATGATATCGCACCAAATGGCCTCGAATTCCAATTCGAGGTCTCCTTCATAGGTATTGGACAGCTTGACCGCAGGAGCCTCGCCGTTGCCATTCGCGCTGACAACACAATTACGAAGGTTGAGGTATACTTCATCTTCATCTTCTCCGAGATCGATTTCGGAAGAGGCAATCATTTCGATCACTCCCGCGTCAGAGGCATTCATGCGGCAGGACTGCAAATCAACCCAACCCGGCGCGTCTTTCATGTAGAAAGTGGTCGCTTGAGAGGAGTAGAATTGGCAGTTGTTAAACTGCACACTGGAATGTCCGCCCGTAATCCGTACCGCGTGGTTCTCGTTGGGAGAGGAAAATTGGCAGCCTTCAAAGGAAAGTCCCCCAGCGGAGTCCTCCAAAGTGATTCCATTAAAACGGCAGTTTTTGAACGATCCCCACCCGCCGTTCTCCTGCGCAAGCAGGGCTGCATGCAGGTCGCAATCGTCCATCCGGACATTAGGGTTGCCGCTTTGAAGCAGAAGCGCGGCGGCGGCGGCATTCGCCCAGAATCGCGACCGGGTTGCCTCAACATTCGAACCCCCGCCAACGGAAACAGCCGACCCTTGTCCATGGGCATCCACGCGTGAATCGATCAGGTTCAGGTGAGTCGAATTCTCCAAAGCGATAACGGGAGAAGAGGATTCCTGAGACGAACTGGACAGTTCGCAATTGCGCAACGTTATTTCCCTCCAGGAATTTGACTGCATCCCCTGATCCGACAACGCAGGGCTGCCCGAAACGCTCAGATCTTCGATCCGCACCTGCGCCCCTTCAGGTATGGACAAGGTGTTGGCTTCGCTGTTTATTCTCACAGCCCCGCCTGCGACCGCCCCGCGCAACGTCACGAAACAGTTCGAAGGAAAAACAATGCTTTCATTATACTGACCCGGCATGATCAGAATAGCGGTACCCCAATTCGTCGAAGCGTAATCTACAGCGGCTTGGATGGAATCATACGTGCCCCGGCCGTCTCCGTCTACCGTCAACAAATTTCCGGTGTCAATCTGTGAAAAGTTCAACGCATTTATCTCCGTGTCCGGAGAGAACTGTTCAAAGCCGGATTGGCCGTCCGAAAACCAGATCCTGAGCCGCAGCGACCGCTCGTGCATCACGATGCCTGGAATCGGCTGCATCGTTGTTTCGTCGCCGAGATTGACCTGAAACAGACCGTTGTCGACATTTACGCTGACGGATGAAGCAGGTTGCCCGGTACCAGACGAACCGTCGTTCGACCAAACCGTTTGGTTGGCCTCATTGATCAACACAAATTTGAACTGGCCGAACCCGCTGAAACCGCCCTCTCCCGAGGTGATCCGTCCCTGATAATTCAGCACAGGGCCGGCGGAGACACAGCAAACCATTAAGGACGCGAAAGCCACCGCTAACGCAATATAAGAACGAACCGAATTGTGCATAATTACCTCCCGTCATTATAAGTGATACACGAATGACCTTTGGTACTCAAGCGGGGAGAAAATGACAAGTAAATTCTTCGATTCGCGGTGACTCACAATTCACGGGGCTTCCACGACCACGGATCAGAAAAACCTTCGCTGATTAAGCTCGCGGGAGCGTTGGTGCCGTTGATGGACAGAAAGGCACTTTTGATGCGGCGTTCGTCCGCGTCTTTAAATTTGTTCATATCAATCATCACCGATGTGAGTGGAATCATGTCGGTGTGAGCCAGAATGCGGAAATCATCGTAGTCGGCAAAGTCAGTCGCAAAGTCGGCGGAGAGCGCATAGTCGCTCACCACCGCAGCATCGGCGTTGCCGTCGAGCAGTTCGCGGATGTTTTCCCGGCAACTCTCATTCATATCGATCTTACCTAGAGCGATGGCGTGATTGGCGAACAGGTTATATGCAGCGTATGACTTTTCATATTCATCGGGCTTCCCCAAAAGAATATGTTTCCCGCTCAGCTCATCCAGTGATTGAATCGGTGAGCCCTTCGGGACAATCACGATCCCTGTCAGCCAGAAATTATTATTGGGGTCAAGCAGGTCTGCAATCCGTTGGAAGTCGGTTCCAGCTTCTTTGTTGAGCCGCAGAACCGACCAAGGCTTACAGATGACCGCGTCGTATTTACCTGAAAGAACGGCCGCTTCGAGCTGATAAGAATCGGTGAAATAATCGATTTGGAGCGTGATGTCGTGCTCCGACGCCATGATCTCCTGCGTTTCCGCATAGGTTCGCGCAGCAACTTCATGAACGCATTCGCACGCGGTGTCGGCGCAGTAAATATCGTTCACCGCCATCTTCAGCACAATGGATGTGTCCGTTTTCCGTGAAAACAGAAAGCATCCCGAGAGAAGAGTTGTGGCCGTCAATAAAAGTAAGGTTCGAATCATGGATCAGGTCTCCTTTCCGATGTGCAGTTCATAATACATTTTTGCGCAGCTGTGGCGAGATCGATTCAAAACTCTTGATCGATGCGACTTAGCTCCTTGCGGGGCAAGCATCTCGGAATCACCTTCATCAATAACAAATTGATTGAAGATTATGCAACATGGTCTGTAAATGTTTTGACTCTCCTCTCTTATTACGTTTTTATGCTTCCACAAGGGCGCGTGGCGGCTCAGCCGCCCAAGTGAGCTGGAAAAAGAGCGTATTATACAATCTGAAAAGTAAAATGACGAATTAGGCGCACCTTTCTACAGTATCATGTAGAGCGGTTGTCATCGATCTCGACGTAAACGGAGGAAAAGTATGAGACTTCATTGCATAATGGTTTTATCGCTGGTGGCGGACTGTTGCCTTGCGCAGGAGCTGCCTGATTATGAAATATCGGACATTTGTTTCTACCAAAACAATTCGTATCTTCTCGTTAATAAAGGGCTGTCTTCGTTTGTAGCAAACGAGAACAGTCTTAATTTTATATTGGAGGACGCAGGCGAGGAAGAAATTGGAGTCAATGCTGCAGGCGACTTTTTCATCAGGGATTATGATGGAGAACATGCCGAGTACATCGCTTCCATTCGCGGGAAAACTTTCCTAGCATCCACCACCGTAGGGAAATACGGGTATAACGAAACCCAGATAGATTTGGACTTCCCTTTTGCGCCCTACGCCGGCTTCCCTCTTTCTGAAAATGAATATGTACTCTTTGGCTTAAACACCATGTTTAACTACAAGATATCCCAATCCAGCAAAACGAATGATATCAGCATGGTCTGGATCGATCGAGAGGCCAAGGTAAAGAAGACCGTCAAGATCAAGGATCTGCAGGCGGCGGTAATCCATAAAGTGGTCCGGAATAAGAACGGTGAATACCTGATCCTGTATTCGTATGAACATATCACCGGATATATATTCGGTTATGGATTGGTTAAATTGTCCAGCTCCGGCGAAGTTCAATGGAAAAATTCGAGCCTCGGAGAATGGCAGCATGCGGAAGGCGGGAGCCTTTGGGTTGAAGAAGATAGTATATATCTGTTGTTGGAATATTCCTATGCCGCTGAAGAAAACGTCGATTCAAAACGGGATACCGGATTGCAGGTGATCAAGATGGACTCTTCCGGGAAAGAAATCTGGAATAAAAAGATCGAGGAAAAAGGAAAACAAATCCCAGTTGAAATTTTCCCGTGTAAGGATGGAATGGTTTGCATAAGCAGAAATTTCAGCGAGGAGCCTTTGTTAAAACATGACGATGTCGATGTGATCGTTCTGGACAAGGAAGGAACTGAAGTCAGACGTTTGTACGATTATGAACCCGGTTTTAATTATGATCCTGCTACTGCCAGAATCAGTGGGGCAGGTGATTTATATGTGGTGGGGACCAAAACGGATAAAAGCTCAAGCAAACGGTCCGGATTTGTCTTCCGGTTTTCGAAAAAGAAGATTGACGGCGAAAAGGCCATGTTCTGGGAATAAATAAACCGGGGGCTTTGCAGAAAAGGGGTCAAAAAGGTGCCAAGCCGCCTAATTCGTCATTTTGATTTGCACTACCGTTGATTTGGGAAACATACAAGACTGCTTGCCCGAGACCGCGTTGATCCGGCATGTTACTCCCAATCAAAATAAGGAGAAGGATCATGCAGGAATTCGGATGGGGCGTTATCGGATGCGGCGAAATTGCAAACGTGTTTGCGATCAGCCTGAAGTCATTAAACCGCGGACGACTCGTTGCGGGCGCATCGCGTACAGCCGGAAAGGCCGAGGCCTTCGCTAAACGCCATACTATTCCGCGCAGCTATTCCGACTATAATGCGCTGCTGGCCGACCCCGAGGTTGACATTGTCTACATTGCCACGACGCACAACTTTCATTTTGAGTGCGTGAAGCAGTGTCTGGAGGCCGGGAAACATGTGCTCTGCGAAAAACCGTTCACCATCAATGCGGAGCAGACGCGTCGACTGGAGGCACTGGCCAAAGAGAAAAACCTTTTCGTGATGGAAGCGCTCTGGACCCGCTTCCTTCCCGCCATTCTTAAGCTTCAGGAGTTGATTGCCTCCGGCGAAATCGGAACGGTTGAAACGCTCTACACCAATTTTTGCCTGGGATTTGATCTGCCGCCGGAGCACCGCATGCGCAATATTGATTTAGCAGGCGGAGCGTTGCTTGACCTGGGAATCTATCCCATCAGCATGGCCGACATTGTTTTCGGAGAAAAACCCTCTCGCTTCTCCAGCTTTGCCACCATGGACCGAGAAACCGGCGTGGACGAACACTCTCACTATGTTTTGGAATTCGGCGACCGCAAAAAGGCGGTGCTCTCCTCCAGCTATTCTCAGGCCGCTCCAAAGGATGCCATCGTCAGCGGAACCAAAGGCTACATCCGCGTGCCCGACTTTCTCGCTGCACAGGAACTGCATATTCACAAAACCGATGCAGAGCCGGAAGTACTGCGCTTCCCCTACGGCGAAAGCGAAAATTTTAAATATGAAATCGACCACGTTATGGACTGCCTTGAAGCAGGCCTGCGCGAAAGCAACGTAATGCCGCTCTCCAAAACGCTCCAAATCATGGAACTTATGGACGCCGTCCGCAAACCATGGAAACTGGTGTATCCAGGAGAAAATAAGGGGTAATATCCCTTTTATCAGGAGCAGCCAGCATCTTTTCCGGCATAAAAAATGTTGAGCGGCGGAAAATTACGCATTAGGCGGACTCGCACCTTTTTCTTTCATACAATAGACACCCCTCAAACTCAATCGACATTCATCCCATCGTCAGCAACAAGCAGCCTCACAAAATAGCCCCATCTAACGCTGAGTCAAACTCAACGCATTTTTTGTAGGCGAATTCCCCTCGGACGAGAACTTGCCCCATATACAGCTCGAAGTACTTCTGTGTGCACATCGGATTGACAAGAAAGCATGCATTGAACGCACAGGTCTGCGAGATAAGACTGTCCACAGAATATCGCGCCTGTCTTGTCCTGCTTACCGAATCAGCATAAGGAGTTATCTCGAAGGGAGAAAATGTGATGAGTATTAAGAATAATGTGTATGTATTCGCGGTGGCTTGCTTGGGGTTCTTGTTTTTGGCTGACAAGGAGAGGATCAAGTTGATGCTAGGCTCATTACTGGCTGCCGGGTTCGTCCTCTTTGTGGTCTTTTTGCATCGGCTGCTTGATCGGAGCGGGGAGTAGGGCTGGGTGTGGTCATTATGTTGGTACAGTAAAGGTGTCAAAAAAAGGTCGATCCCGTAATCTTGTAATTCACGCAAATGCCGCCCTTTCCAGCTCGCCCGGGCGGCTGATCCGCTAGCACCCTTTTGTAAAAACAAAAACGCAAAAAGAGATGATGGCCAAAACCTTGCCGATAAATTCTCCCGTCTTATCGTTTTCTACTTCTGCTACCGCGATTATGAATCGACTCGCTCTCTTCTTCACGCGACGGGGACGGCGTGTCGACGAGAATGATGATTGGCTCGCAGAGCTAATTCTAATGAGAAAAGCGTTCTGACCTTTTTCGGCGAACTGACGCCCATTTCTGACTTCTATTGTTCAGGGAGCGGATCTCCTGTGCTCATTATTGAGCATGTAAGAAAAATATAAATCAGATCATCCCCGGAAGTAGTAGTACCTCCTGACAACAAGATGGTTTCCCCAGCTTTCACGTCAGCACTGCTCTTAAAGAAGGCATGCTTGATAGCGGTTTGACAGTAAGTAAAATCTAAGCGCCCTCCAGTAAGCGTCGGCAGGCTTCCTGCGCTGCGTTCAACAAGCTCAGGTTCATCCGCTAATGTCGACACAAAGTCTATATGGACCATTTTACCATCATCTTTAATGATCGGCTTTATTGAGAGATCCAGCCCTTCTCCAAAATCTTCGAAATCCTGAGGACTGACGATGGGGGAGGTATTCTGGCCTGTTTCCATGCCTAAATCCTGGTGGACACGATGAATCCGCTGATCTCTCAATGTGGATAGAATATTGGACTTAGCAACCATCGATGGCGAGGCCAGTATTGTTCCTTGGCCTTGTTTGAGCAACTCAGCAAGTCGCTTGACATCCAGCGGCTTTGTAATGTCTTCAGCCTGAATTTTATCAATCATTGCTTTGGGATAAGCGACAAAATGGGTCTGGATTTTCACCGTACCGTCCAGAGAGGCATTTGCCACCCCATGAACCAACAACCCGACAAGCAGAATTATTATTGTTTTACCTGAACTCATCTTTTCTCCTTATTTTTACTGAACAGATGCAGATTTGAAATGACTCCACAGCACCGCTTATAACAAGGCGTCGATCCCGTTTTTTAGCCTTTTCTCTCAAATCAAACAACTCTCCCCCGTGCTTTCCCTCGCTCAACCGGCCGAGCCGCCAAACGCCCATTTACAGACATATAAACGCAAACAGAGCGAAGTGTCAAAACACTTCCTGACAATCTTGCATAAACTCCAACTTCTTCACGCGGCGGGGACGGCGTGTCGACGAGAATGATGATTGGCTCGCAGAGCCAACGCTACAACGATGGTGGTTTGGCTCGCTTTCAACGAGAGCGTCGGCGTGGAAGTGATTGCGCCGGAAGAGAGCAATCTGTGCGCCCTGCCCCTTTGGTGAAATTTCATTCGCCGGCCTTCATCGCATTCCAGCGCACGAGCTTGACGGGTTTGTTGAACCAGATGTTGTCGGAAGGGGTGTGGACAATAAGCACCTGTAAATCGGCGGGATCGGCTTCAATCCATTGCTGGTTCCCGAGATAGGCGAGTACATGGACGCCGTCGGTGGTGACGGCAAGGTCGCCGGGCAGGAGAGCAGACTCTATTTCGTTGATTGAGGGGGCAACGGCGAGCGGAACGGTCAGATCGAGATAGCCGTTCAGCAAGGCCTGAGCGGAGGCGTCATTCCACCAAAGGCCGATGGCAGAGCGCAGTGCGCGCGGGTTGGCTTGTGTGATGCCGATCTGAAAGTCGCTGTCGATGAGCGCACGGCGGACCAGCCCTGAGCAATCGATGCCGCGACGATTTTCTCCGCCCCAGACATATTGGATGCCTTCGTAATCGCGAAGCTGTTTGATGTATTCGGCACGCAGTTGAGCGGGGTCAGGCTTTTTTCCCGGAAGGAGCAGGATGATTCCAGCAAGCAGCGCGGCAGCCCAAATGGTGTAGGCCATCCAACGAATCCGCCACATCAAAACGCCGGCACCCATCCAGAGAGCGGGAATGGCCGCAGCGATGTAGAGGCGGAAGATGCTTCGTCCCACCGGCTGGTAAAGCACAACTCCTAATCCGAACGCCCCGATGAGCCAGATGATGCCGATGCGTCGGAACGTCCAGTAATTTGCCGGTTTCATTCGATACGCTGAATCGCTCCTTCGGTTGCGGTAAGGATCTCGGCCGGTTTAACGCTTCTGAGGTCAATCAGGTCGGAAAGGATGTGCATGGCTTCCTGAAGCACGAGGTCATTGCCTTCTTCAGAATCTTCGCCTGAGGCCTTGAGCATGGCTTCCTCCTGAATCTCATCCAGTTCTTTGCTCTTTTGGGCTTCTGCTAAACGAGTTTCCAATGAAAGGGAGACCGTTTTGGTGTCATAACGCTCTTTCAGAAGTGCGCGGCTCTCCATCATCGCTTTGAATTCCTCGTTTTGCTCGAGGCGTTCGCGCGACCGCTCTGCCAGTCTGGGGAGAAATTCGGCGAGGCCCTTTTGGGTACGGTACATCGCCGGACGTATGGTATCCCACGGCAGGGCGTGTTCAAGCGATTCTTCGCCCAGTCCCATGACATCGAGGTAGTCGGGAATGATGATGTCGGGCGTTACCCCTTTAAGCTGTGTGGAGCCGCCGTTGATGCGGTAAAAACCTGCCGTGGTCAATTTGACCGAACCGCGGCGGTCACCGAGCGAGAGCAGGGTCTGTACAGTGCCTTTGCCGTGCGTTTTTTCGTCGCCCACAATAATCGCGCGTTTGTAGTCCTGCAGAGCCGCCGCCAGAATTTCCGAGGCCGAGGCGCTGAGGCGGTTGACGAGGACAATCATCGGACCGTCGTATTCGACCGTAGGATCCGCATCGGGGAGCACCTGAATGCCGCTGTTTTCCTTGATCTGCACAATCGGGCCGGACGGGATAAATAACCCCGCGCACTCGATCGATTCCACCAGCGATCCGCCGCCGTTATTGCGCAGGTCGAGGATGAGTCCGTCAATGTTTTCTTCCAGCTGTTCATTGATAATGCGCCGCAGATCGGTCGAGGCTCTGCGTGCATCGGACTCGTTGTTGCTGGCCGCTTCAAAGTCGGCATAGAAATCGGGCAGGTTAATAATGCCGAATTTTCGGACGGTGTTTTCGTCTTTTTTAAATTCTTTGACCTCGCCCTTGGCCGCCTGCTCTTCGAGTTTGACCTCGTCGCGCATAATATCAATCGTCTTCGTCCGCGTACCGGAACGATCGGAAGCGGGAATCACCACGAGAATCACCTTGGTGTTAATCTCTCCGCGGATAAGGCGTACGGCTTTGTAGAGCGGCCAGTGGAGAATACTTACCGGCTCTTCGTCTTCATTGCCGACCGCAATAATCTTGTCGCCCTCCTGAAGGCGTCCGTCGCGATCAGCCGGGCCGCCGGGAACGAGCTGGGTGACTTCGGCCATGCCGTCTTCTGCGCGCAGCATGGCACCGATGCCGACGAGCGAGAGCGACATATTGATATCAAAATCTTCAACGCTGCTGGGCGACATATAGTCGCTGTGCGGGTCATAAACCTGGGTAAAGGAGGTGAGATAGCTCTGCAGCAGCATCTCATCATCGAACGTGTCCATGGTCATTTTAAACTGCTTGTACTTTTCGCGGATGAACTCTTCCGGAGAAAGATTCTCTTCCTCGTCCAGATCGGCCGTATCGACTTCGACGGACTCAACGGTATTGGTGGAGGGTTCTTCAACATCCTCTTCGTCGTAGACCTGCTGTGAAACGAGCCGCGAGACATACTCATTCTTCAAGCGCTTGCGCCATAAGTCATCCCACTCGGCTTCGTCTTTTGGCCACGGTGCCTCTTCGCGGTCCCAGAGAAACGTTTCTTCAATGCGGGTATCAAAGCCCTTTTCAAGCTGGTTTTCGATAAAAGCCATCCGGTTTTCAATCCGCTTCTTCAGGACATCGAAAACCTTCTGAGCAAATGCAATGTCGCCTCGACGGAGCTGGGCGGCGAGACCGGGCACCTCCTTCTTAAACGCGTCAATGTCGGACTGGAGAAAGTAACAGTGCGACGAATCGAGCGAATTGATAAAGAGCGAGAAGGCATCGGTTGAGATGTTCTGATCGAGCGGCAGCTGATTCAGGTGAAGCAGCGGGAGAGAATACGCCACCGAGCGCGTGATTCGTTGGGTATCGAGTCCGTCGTCGGCAGCATCACAGCTTCCCAGCATCGGGAGGGTCAGCAGCGACAGGGTCAGAAGAAGTGGTTTAATCCTCATAAAAAAGTTCCATTTATAATTAGACGCATAAACATATCGTTCCTCTGCGCTCAAAACAAGCCGCTTTGATGAGTAGATTCCACGCATTATTATATTTAACCTCGTTTTCGATGGCTGTATTTTCAGGCAATCAATCTTGATCAACCGGAGCGATAAATATGACCACCAAGTTAACGGAACGTTCAGAATGGAGAGCCCTGGAAACGCATTATGCACAAATGAAGGGGCAACATTTGCGGGATCTCTTTGCGGATAACGGCCGCGCGGAACAGTTTTCCTTAAAGGCGGAAGACCTGCTGCTCGACTATTCCAAAAACCGGATTTCTGCTGAAACGCTGCGTCTGCTCGTTAAATTGGCGGAATCCGCTGAGCTGGGAAAATGGATTGAATCGATGTTTTCCGGCAAAAAAATTAATGCCACTGAAAACCGTGCCGTACTGCACGTGGCACTGCGTTCGCCGAAAGAGGCCGTGATTGAGGTCGACGGCGAAAATGTGATTCCCGCAGTGCATGCGGTGCTCGATCAAATGGCCGCGTTTTCCGATAAGGTCCGCTCCGGCGACTGGAAGGGCTACACCGGGAAACGAATCAAAAATGTCGTCAATATCGGGATCGGCGGCTCCGACCTTGGTCCGGTCATGGCCTGTGAAGCGCTCAAACCCTATTCGCAGCGCGACCTCAATGTTCTCTTTGTTTCCAATGTCGACGGCACGCACATTGCCGAGGCGCTGCGCGACCTTGATGCAGAGGAGACGCTCTTTATTGTCGCCTCCAAAACCTTCACCACGCAGGAGACCATGACCAATGCACACACCGCGCGGGCTTGGTGCCTCGATGCACTGAAGGATGAAGCAGCAATCGCCAAACATTTTGTAGCGCTCTCCACCAACGCGGGGGCCGTCTCCGAATTTGGGATCGATACCGCCAACATGTTTGAGTTCTGGGACTGGGTCGGCGGGCGTTATTCGCTCACCTCCGCCATTGGTCTGCCGCTGATGATCGCCATCGGTCCGGAGAATTACCGCGAGCTGCTGGCCGGTTATCACAAAATGGACATGCATTTCCGCACCGCACCGTTTGCTGAAAATATGCCGGTAATTCTGGCGCTGCTGGGCATCTGGTATAACAACTTTTTCGGCACTCAATCGCAGGCCATTCTGCCGTACGATCAATATCTCTCCCGCTTTGCAGCCTATTTCCAGCAGGGCGATATGGAATCGAACGGGAAATATATCATGCGCTCCGGCGAGAAGGTGGAATGGCAGACCGGACCCATCATCTGGGGCGAGCCCGGAACCAACGGACAACACGCCTTCTATCAGCTGATCCATCAAGGCACCAAACTCATCCCGTGCGACTTTATCGGCTTCTGCAAATCGCAGAATCCCATCGGCGACCACCACGTCAAACTGATGGCCAACTTCTTTGCGCAGACCGAGGCGCTGGCGTTCGGCAAAACGAAAGAAGCCCTCGAAGCCGAAGGCGTCCCGGCGGAGCTGATCCCGCACAAAACCTTCGAAGGAAACCGGCCAACCAATACCATTATGGCCGAAAAACTGACGCCGTCCGTGCTCGGACAACTCGTTGCCCTCTATGAACACAAGATTTTTGTGCAGGGCATCATTTGGGAGATCTATTCCTTCGATCAATGGGGCGTGGAGCTCGGCAAGATTTTGGCCAAAGCCATTCTGCCCGAGCTGGAATCCGACAGCGCACCAGCGCACGACAGCTCCACCAACGCACTCATCCGCTACTTCCGCGCCAATAAATAAATCCCATCAATGGTTGGTTCTGAGGTCTCGGATGCGTAACCATGCTTGCTTTGAACAGGAGGAATTCATGATCTTTACCGCCATTGATTTTGAAACCGCCACCGGATCCCGCAACAGCGCCTGCGCCGTGGGGATTGTGACGGTCGAAAACGGCGTAATCGTCGACCAGTATTCCACGCTCATCCAACCGCCGGGAAATGAATACTGGTACCAAAACATCGCCGTTCACGGCATCCGCCCGGCAGACACCGCCAACGCCCCGACCTTTGCCGAGCTCTATCCCGAAATCCGGCTGCGCCTGCGCGGACGGACGCTCGTCGCCCACAACGAATCATTCGACCGCCGCGTGTTGCAGGCCACCATGGCCCACCACGGCTTGGACTACGCCGATCTGGAACTGTCCGACCCTTGGGAATGCACCGTACGGATCAACCGCGCCAAGGGCTACCGCCCCAACGACCTTGCCACCTGCTGCGCCCGCCACAACATCCCCCTCAACCACCACGAAGCCCTCTCCGACGCCCTCGCCTGCGCAAAACTCTACCTGCTGCGTTCCGTCTGAACCCCATTGCGCGTTCGGGATACTACTCGTCCTTGCCCGCATAAAACAGCTTCGTCGAGCCCTCCACCACCGGCTTGAAGCGGGATTTGGTGAGGAAGCGCTGATTATTTATTTCCACAAGATTCGGCATGGTTTTCATTTCCCGTTTAACGAATGGATGCGGTTCTGAGCCAGTAGTAATAGGCTTCGGGCGCTCCGCTTCGCAGCCGGTTGAGCGGAACGAGGTCACCTTGCAGAGGCTTATTTGCGAGTTCCTGAAGTTCTTCCATATTGTAGCGCGGCAGGGCGACGGAGGAAGTCCCTTGTTTTAGACACGTTGCGAACCAGGCCGCCTTTGCCGCGCATACCTTGGCTTCGCTCAATGAAAAGTGTGTGCCGATGATGTGGCTGTCGAGTTGCTTGATGCCAGTTCGCAAGGTTTCAGTTTTATCAGAAGATGGACAGCCCCGCAGATCAAGCATGCCGATGAGTCGGGCAGCGTCAATGGTGTCGTCGAGAATCCGCTCCCGACTGAATGCATTGTTCCTGTAGGAATTTTCCACCGGCCAGATGGCTTCGTAGGCCGCATGCAGTTTCTCCATGTTTTCGCAATGATCGAACAGTGCACCGATGTCGGCGCAGTGTTTGAGGATCTTCATCGAAGAGCCGTACGAGGAATATTTCACACCGATGGTCGAGGGGGCGAACGCGGTCAGCTTGTCCGCAGCCAGACACTCAATGGTTGGAATCTCTACTTCGTGGTGATTTTCGGGGATGGCAAACGGAGTGGCCACCTGCTTTGAGATGGTTTCCGGATAGAGACAATCCTCTTCCATCACATCCAGCAGGATGTCGTTGGCTTTTCCGTTGATGGCTGATGTGTAGGTGAATTTATAGTGGGAGCGTTTGGGCAGGCGATTCGGATCACGGTGGTCGGGCTCAAAGGTTTCGAAGCGACTCTCTTTTCCGATCTCGCGCAGAATGGATTCGAGTTCCGCACCGGATACGGTACAGGCAATATCCACATCGATGGATAGCCTGCGGATGTTTTCCAGCAACAACAGCATGCAGGTACCGCCCTTGAAGGAAAAAGGAATCTGCCGATGGGCAAGCAATCCGACGAGTTCCAAGGCATGGATGCTCTTTTCCAGCAGGCCGGGATCGACCCGCTGCATCATCGCCTTTTGTTCGGCCAGCCACTCCTTTGTGAAGCACTTTTCCTGCAATATGTTCATCGGTTTATCCGTACGAATCCACTAGCGGCGATTTTCGACAAAAAACGCCGCTAGTGGATTACAAAGCCATCTTCCAATCTCGAAATATCGATATTCCGGCGGGTTGAGTATTTTATTAATTCAGCCATATCAATGCGTTGTGATTGAATTACACCTGATGCTCCATCTATGAATTCGGGGATGTTCATGATGGAAAAAATTTCTATATCAGCCAATACGTCCACCATGATCTTCTCGAACATGGCATACCCGTTCTGTTGCGGACTCTTGGTGGTGAGCGGCAGAACCACCACCGTGTTTCCCTCGATGGAGAAGGTTTTCCGGATTTCCGCTTTTCCGGGATTGGCGTAGGCGCGGTAGCCGTGGCTGCGGAGCCAGTCGGCGACGCTGCCGATGGCGTCGCGTTCGACATAGGCTAACTGGACATGCTTGGCCAGCTGGTGCCGCAGCATCTCGTTCAGCTGGGCCGTCGACCAGCAGGCAAACTCCAACAGAGGGAATGCGGTTTTAAGTTCGCCAACTAGTTTTTCTACCGGTGCCGTATCGAGCCGGTACGGCTCCGCGATGGAGGAATACCATCCGCGCCCGGCATCGAAGATTTTCCCCTCCTTCTGCTGGCGGCTGAGGTAGCTCTTCACCGTATCCGGCTTGTAGCTCATCTTTTGTTCCGCCAGCCAATCGCGGACGGCATCGATGGAAAAGTACGGGGCCTTCTGCGCCAGATCCTGCGTGATCGTCTGCGCGACATAACTCTTGCCATCCAAATAGGCCATCGCCGCTTCTTCCCCCTTCTCAATCGCGATCTCCACCGCCCGCTTCGCTTTTTCCAGCAAGTGATACGATTCCGCCTTCTTTTCACGTGCTTCCAAGAGCCGGTCTACAATCTCCTGTTGCTTTTCCTTGGAAACAAACGGGATCACAAATTGAGAAATGTCTTTGGGGTAAAGATGTGGCTGGGCGCAACCGCTCTTGAATTTTTCTGTCTGCAACCTGCCGATCAATGAATTCATTACGCAGGCAACATAGATTGGATCCTCATTTCCCTGGCGGATCGTCACTATATCCTGGCAAGCCAATGCTCGTTCATTGGAAAGATAGGCTTGCGTGCGCCCTACATTGGCACCCGTCGAATAGACAAGGATATCGTTCTGCCGAACCTGAGCGGATTCGTTTGCTTCCCAGCATTGCAGCGTCGTCTTATCTAAATTCTCGTAATCAATTTCTGTTTCTGTCAGATGCTTCTGGGTGATCATTTTGCAAGAGCCGCTCTCGTCATACTGCGCAACGCATCCTCGCTCAATGTATCCAGCTATCTCGGAAACCGTCTTCACGTATTCAGCGTTCTGGTGAATGCGCTTAAACAGCTCGTCAAACTTGGGCTGGTAAAACTCGGCATCCAGCCGCCCGCTGACGGAAAAGGATTCGGTGAAGGATTTAACGGATGCGCTTTGTTCATGAACGGATTCGGAATAATTAAGCGCCTCCAGCAAAACCTGCTGCGCCGCTTTGAATTCTGATTCGCTGATTTCACGCTTCGCAATACCGTCCAAGAGCAGTTTTCCGATTTTGGTTTGAAGATCGTTTGAAAAGGCGGGAACGGCGATATTTCCACAGTCCTCGAGGTTTAGGTGCATTTGAATGTTGCCGGTAAACCATCTGCGCAACAACAGCAGCCCCTCGCGAGTGTTGAAATAAGTCACAAGAAAATCGGAGCGTATTCCACACTTCGGCTTCAGCTTCAATGCGACGGTATCCTGCGAAACATTGCATTCGTCAACCGTTACAAGGGATGCGGCTGCGCAGGCGGTCTTAGAGAGAACAATATCGCCTTTTCTCAGATGTGTTTTGTGGTTTTCCCGATCAACTTTCTCCGGGATGCAGACAAAGTCTCCTTGGATCTGCATGTTCCGAAGATTGGAAATTCTCACAAAAGGAATTCCGAAATCAGAATAAACTGCGGCATTTACATCGAAGATCCCTTTTCGAAGTGTCTGGGCAATATCACCAAGCAAAACGGTAGGGTGTTGTGCCAGTCGCCCTTCAATAAAAATGTACTGCCGTTCATAGACCTCTGCATCCAGCCGATTTCCACTTATCAGCTTGGAGAATCTAACTTCACTGATCTCCAGCCCGTTCAACAAAGCGTTGTATTTCGCTTCATCGAACGGGCGGGTCAGAAAAAAGAGAGGTGTTCCTTTTTGGCGAATTCGATGAAGGCCTCGGCGATGCCGTCGCTGGTCAGTCCATCGTGGTTGAAGAGGTCGTGGTCGACGAACAGGTGCCCATGGGAGTCGAGTTCGTATTCGTCCAGAAACTCGGGCACAGCGTTGTATTTGTTCGGGGTTTCATCCACGGTCGAAATCTTGCCGGTTTTGGTTTCCACGGGTTGGAACTCGGGGTTGCGCTTGCGGACATAGATTTTTTCGCCGGAGTTGTCCTTGCCGGGCTTCTGCATGGTGGCGAAGAAAATGTTGTAGTCGTCCACCTTCGGGCAGAGCGGCCCGGCGTTGGGATCGTCGTTCCATTTCTGCACGAAGAGGACGGAGGTTTTGGTTCCGGTGTGCGGCTTGAAGGTGTTCTGATGCAGGCCGACAACGGCGAGGATGCGGCAACGCTCGGTGATGAAGTCGCGGATGATCTTGTCGCTGGCGTTGTTGAAGCGGCCCTGCGGAAGAACAATCGCCATCCGGCCTCCGGGACGCAGAAAGTCGAGATTGCGCTCGATGAAGAGAATGTCGCGCCCGACCTTGGGGCGCCATTTGCCGTTGGTGTTTTTGCCCAGCTCGTAGCGGGTGATGATCTGGCCGTCCTTGATGTCGCCTGCAAAGGGCGGGTTGGCCATGAGCAGATCAAAGTTGTATTCCTTGTTGCTGTCGGATTTGCGACGCTGCTTCTTGAGGCGTTTGAACCCTTCATTAAAGGTATCGAGCCATTCTTCCTGTTTGGTGGTTTCGTCCCAGCGGGTGTAGTCCAGCGTGTTGAGGTGCAGGACATTGGTCTGGCCGTCACCGGCAATCAGGTTGAGGGTGCGGGCCACTCGAACGGCCTTTTCGTCGAAGTCGATGGCAAAAACCTTTTCCTGCACATATTTTTCGCACTCGATCGGCTTCTGCTCGATGGTGAACAGGTGGCTGGCATGCATGTTTTTCTCTTCCAGGATGCCTTTCCAGACATGGAAGATGCCGTGCACGGTGAAGCCCGACGAGCCTGCGGCGGTATCGATCAGGGTTTCATGCGCCTGTGGATTGAGCATTTTTACGCACATGTCGATAACGTAGCGAGGGGTGAAATACTGCCCCTTTTCGCCCTTGCTGCTTTTGCTCATGAGGTATTCGAACGCTTCGTCAACCACTTCAAGGTTGGAATTGAACAGCTTCACGTCCTGCAAAGAAGAAACGCAGATGCCCAGATTGGAGGGGCTGAGCTGGATGCGGGAAGACTCCTCAAAAACACCCTGCCATTTTTCCTTGGCACTGGAGAAAAGGGTTTGGATTTTCTTGTTCAGCGCCGTCTCCGTTTGACCGGTGTTGCGGAATTCAAGGAAGCGGCTCCGATCGCGCCCCGATAGCGATTCGTCGTAGAGCTTGGTAAAAATGAGCTTGAAGACTTCCTCGAAAACATCCACCCCGGCATGGGCGAGGACCTCGTCTTCCATGTCCTGAATCAGATCCTTGAGGGATTTTCTTTCATTGATCAGTTTATCCTTTTCGATCAGATCGGCGATCGTGAAGCGTTCGTTAAGGACCTCCTCCAGTGTTTCGCTCTCCATGGGGATGTGGGTAATGTCGAAGAAGTGGTTTGGGTCGCGGCGGTTCCAATAGGAGATGCTTTCTCCGTTCGTCCAGACCGCAATGGGCGCTCCTGTCGCATGGCAGTAGGATTTGAGCTGTTCCTTGCCCGAGTTCCATTTCGGGGACTTGATTTCAACGACGATGAAGATGGAAGTCGCCTTGTCCTTGTCGAACACGACGATGTCGGCACGTTTGACTTCCCGTCCAAAATGAACCGGATACTCGACCTGGATGCGCTCCGCAGGATATTGGTAGCGATCCATCAGCACGCGGAGGTAGAGTTGACGGATAACCTCCTCGGGGGTAAGCCGGATCAGTTTTCCCCGGATGCGGCACGGTACATAGTAGAATGTGCCCTTTGCAGTCTTTTTGGAGGAGATGCTATCTTCCAGATCCTGGATATCCTCCTCGTTGAACTGGGACAGCTTGTAGTTTGATTTCTGCAGGATTTCTATGATTTTCAAGGCACACCCCCAATGGGAAAACATTTCATTATGAAAAGGGGAATATGACATAGATATTATTGCATGGCAACCATGACGCATATTCGTACCAGAAAGAATCTTGATCACGCTTCCTTCAAGCGTCAAAAGGCTGCAGGCAATGTGGAATTGGAGTATATCAACACACCTTAATCTATCATAAATGTCAGCATACTTTAGGCTGTTCTCCCTAACGACTGAACAGGAAGTAGGCTGCGACGACGTTGAGCTGAAGCGCGGGATTCTCGCATGGCGTCGCTATATTTTGAAGCAGGCAGATTTGTTCCGGGGCACCGGTCTTTTCCTTTCGCATAATTTCGAATAGCAGATCATGAAGCTTTTTTGCGTTTCCTTGTGCCTTTTCGTGGCCATCCGGTCCTGCCAGCATCTCAGGGAATTCCATGACGATCTTGCGCAAATCGGTGATCAGCCCGAACTGCCCGGAACACGGACCGAAGCGTAAAAAGACGGGATGGAGCCGAAGTTCGGGAGAGTCCTTTTTCAGTTCGGCAAACAGAGTGGTTCCACGCTCCACGGCCTTATCCAATTGGGATTTGTCCAAGTTCTTGCGGGAAACCTACAATGCCCACTTGGAGATGAAGCGTCCTACCAGTTGATTTTTCTTCCGGTCATGGTCAAATTCAGAACCATTAAACAATCCAAGGCCCGGATGAACCCGCATTGGCGCATATTGACACCTTTACCTTGCAATTTGCACCTCCAAAGCGGGCAAATGGCGTTGTTTTGTGAAATAAATTTTACAGAATGGTGCTTTTTTGGAGAATACATTTGCCATAATTGCATTTTGTGGCAGGTTTCGCCCGAGACGATCCAGCGACATTGAGTTTATGAAATACCGGTTGGGATCGCCGATTGAATACGATGCGTTTAGGACAAAATAATTATTATTGGCTCTTCTTATATTTTTATGGTGCACCGTGTTTTTCGACCGGATAACAGCCATTAGCGCAGCGATTGATAATTTTCACAGAAAATAGCGCAGCGGTTCATCATCTGGATATTTTTTCTTAGAAGGCCACTCCATCCTGACGATCTTCTTAATTTCCTTCAGCCCCTCTGCCGGAATGGGCAACCCGTTGCGTGTCTACGCCATAAAATACTTTCCTTGCTGATTTACAGGATTTGATCCGGTCTATCCTGTTATCCCGTCAAAATATTTCTCCGCATTCGCTACCATAAATTTATACGTATAACTTTATTAATCCTTGTTAATCATCAGCACGGCTTCAGAAAATAATCTCCTCATATTCGTGTCCATCCGCGTTAATCCGCGGTTTCATCCCCTTTGCACCGCCTGACTCCCTTCGTGCCCTTCGTGCCTTCGTGGTAAATCCCCTTTGCACCCTTGGGTCATCATTCTGTTCAAATCATCCTGTCAAAAAAAACAAGCTCTGCTCTTTCATCTTTATTTCAATGAAAAAACAAAACAGCATCAAACAGTTACATAACGGCATAAGATCATAAAAACAAAATTTGATTGACTTGCCCCCCTGCAAGCCCCTACACACTCCGAGCTATGTTATACGACGTACCAGTACATTTAGGTGAGCGTTCTTATCATATTACGATTGGAGCGGGAGTTATGGATACCCTCGGCCCGCGCTGTGCCGAGGTTGGACTGAAGGGCAAGTGTCTGATTATTACCGACGAAAATGTCGGTGAACTATATGCCGAAACGGCCAGGCGATCGCTGGAAGCCGCCGGTTTTTCGGCGGCGCTGGAGATCCTTCCGGCGGGCGAGCAGACGAAGTGCGGGGAGCAGGTGTTTAAGCTCTACAGCCGCTGCGTGGAGGCGGGGCTGGACCGCAGATCGTTCATCGTTGCGCTCGGCGGCGGCGTGATGGGCGATCTGGCGGGCTATGTGGCGGCCACCTATTTAAGAGGCATTCCGTTTGTTCAGGTGCCGACCTCGCTGCTGGCGATGGTCGACAGCTCGGTGGGCGG
>JAFGWS010000172.1 GCA_016937035.1 Pontiellaceae bacterium | reverse complement strand
TTTAAATGCGGCTCAATTACCCAAATGGGTGACACGAAACCGTTTTCGTATTTGAGTTTTTGAGAATTGTTTCGGGTTTCGGAATTAGGGATTAGGATTTTCGCAATCGGTAAGATTGCGGAGGGTATAAATACAGTACACATTTTAATTTTTATTCGGGACGGATTGTGCGCATAATCCTTACCTTAAGAAGGAGTGGTTTATAAAGGGCAGGTTGAACTAAGCCGCTTCGCGACAGGCTGACGCATGTCGTATATGTTTTGTAGGGGATTCCCCTACAAATAAGAGAAAATCTCCCACATATAAGACAGGTCACAATAAATCGGCAGCGAAAGGAGAAAATAATGCATAGAATAAAATTAGATATTCCCGATGACGCCCGCGAATTTTTCATCAAACGCGCCGAGGCAATGAATCTCAATCTAGACGTTTACCTGAGCCGAATACTGACTGAATATGTCGCCGATATTAAACGTAGAGAAAAATAAATCGTATGGAAAACATCGTTGCTATAGCAGTAGTGCTAATAATTATAAAGATCGCAGTTGATGTTGCAAGCAATAGTAAAAAAGGGAAGTCAAGCAAGCAGTATTCATCGAAATCCAGTTCACATGTTCCTGAATACAAAAGTCAAAAAATCATCCTTACACCGACGGAACAGGTATTTTACAAGCATCTGAAAGAAGCCGTTCCTTATCTTGGAATATCCCTAAAGGTTCGCCTTGCAGATGTAATCAAGCCAGTAGGGCAGGGCAGTGAATATATGAGTGCATTCGGGAAAATTAAATCCAAGCACCTCGACTTTGTTCTCTACGATCCAACCACGTTCCAAATTGTCGGCGCTATCGAACTCGACGATCAAAGCCACTCCCGAAAAAACCGAGAAGACCGAGACGAATTTGTAAATAAAGCCATGCAGAAAACGTCCATCCCTCTTATTCGATTGCCTGCAAAAATCACTTACGACATGGAGATATTAAAAACAACTGTATTGTCAATGATTTTATATAATAATAACATATAAAAGTAGTTTAATATATATAAAGGATAATATGTATAAAATTACCATTATGTTTGTAGTTCTGTTTTGCAATATTATGAGAATAAATGCTCAGGGATTTTTTGAGCGGTATAATTCGCAGCATGCAGATATTGCTATCCCTATTTTCATGTATGAAGAGACTCCTTCTGAGCCTATGAAAATATCTGGTTTTGCCACTGGTTCAATTTATGGAGTGCCAATAACAACAAATACTCAGGAAAAAGCGCAGTGGCTATCAGTAGTAACTGCCAAGCATGTATTAATAAATAAATCATCAAGTAGCCCTGTTTCCGGACTAATAGTCAAAATAGGGATGAGCCAAGAGCAACAACCTCGCTATCTCAAGATTCCTCTCAAACATAGCAGCCCTCAGAACTATTGGACATCACCAAGCGGCTTAGATATATGCGTTATTCCAATTCCTCCGGAATCTATAGCAAATTCCAAAACTACTACACTTCGAGAGAGTCAAATTGCAACTCCTGAAGTACACAAGAACATTCATCTTGAACCGGGGCTTCTGGTTGAAGCTATTTCCATACAACCAGAATACCTTGATACAATTGATTATATCATTCCACAAAATATTCCAACAGTTAGATTTGGACATCTTTCGCGTGTTGGATTTATGGATTTGCCAAATGGCAATACTTATTGCAGATCTCATGTTATCGATATGCACTCAGGACCAGGAAATTCGGGAGCCACTGTAATTATCCATATTCCAACTAATATAGAAGGCAATGAGCCAGGTAAGGAGTTATGTAAATATATGTTTTTAGGTATAATTATGGGATATAAAGAAGAAAAAGGCTCATATATAGAATATGACGCTGAAATAACTAATCGGGTCAAAGAGACTTCCTTGACTCTTGTTTCTTCCACCTCGTCTTCAACTAACACCGTAGCATTATCAGTCAAAACAATGGCAAATCCTGACCTAACATATGTTGTTCCTGTATATGAATTGGCAAATATCAGGAATTCAGACACATTTCAAGCAGCATTAATAGAAATGGCAAAAAACAGGAAAGAATACGCTATAATGAACAGCATAAAATAATACGTATAAATAATCAGTAATGTGGTCGATCCCGTAATCACGTAAAGCTGAACAATATTCAGAGAAATTGAGGTGTCTATGAATAAGCAAAAGTTGCTAAAAATCGTTAATCCTATCATGGCAATACTCATCTTGAATCAAATGTTGACGGGATTGCTTAACGATGTTCTTTCTCATGAATCATTCGAGTTTTTCCACGAAGGGGGAGGATTGCTTCTGATTGCAACGTCGATAATTCACGTATATTTAAACTGGAATTGGGTGAAAAATAATTTTCTTAGAACCGGCAGGGTGAAATAACATGTCAAAGGGGGCAGAAGCAGGAGGGATAAAAACCTAATCGTTGGCCCCACATAAAATATGATCAAAAAACAATCAGTCTGGTTTTCTGCCGGTGTTGCAAATGCCCTAATAGCTCTTTCAGTCATTCCAATTCGCACTACGACGATCGGGCAGACTTCTGCCGGGAAGTATTTATTAGGATCAGCACCAAGCTTTTTCGGTATATTAGCCCTTCTGATGCTATTGCTTTCTACAATCAAACCGAAATCATCATCCACTTTTTGGATTACTGTTATCATTGTAACAGCAGGGACTTTTGCTCACGAGATTCTTCAATACTGGACAGGAAAAACCTTTGATTATATCGACCTGGCAGCGATTTTTTGTGGCTTTCTTGCATTCTGTTCAATTCACTTCATTACAAGAAGATTATCTAAAACATAGTCTAACCAGTCATCTGAAAGTCAGCGCTGGAATCCGACTGGTTGAGCGTTGCTGAAATGCGTTTTAATGCGTCCATGAACGGTAGCGATAAGGGCATAGAGGAATCTGACTTTTAGATTCAGGGTGAAGACGGTAATACGATACCGTGAAGCGTTAAAACGACAGGTGGTGAACGAGATTGTGGGGGTAAAAAACATACCACTGTCGGGTTGCAATGCGTTGGGAACCTGATAGGTTTGCGCGCCTTCACGAGAAAAAGGAGTGCGAAAAATGATCGAAAAAGGTAAAACATATGTCGTGATGGGCCTGCTCAACACCGACTCCATCGCTTATGCTGCCGGGAAAATGATTGAAGAGATGGGTGGTAAGGTGATTTACACCATTCAGAATGAACGCCTGAAAAAGATTTTTTTTGATCGCGGCTGCGAGGAACTTCCGCAGGAGGAAAAGGATGCCATGGACATCCGCTATTGCGATGTAACGATTGAAAATGAAGTGCGCAATCTGTTTAAGGATATCGGTGAAATTGCGGGGGTGGTGCACTCGATTGCGTTTGCGAATCCGAAAACCTGTCTGGGCGATAAGGTCTACACAAACCATTCTGAGGATATTAAGCAGGGTTTTCACATCAGTTGTGTTTCGTTGGCGACGGTCGCTGAGTTTGCACAGGAGCATATGCCCCGCGGAGGGGCGATTGTAACGTTGTCGTTTGCTTCTCAGTTGGCGTTTCCTTACTACAATTGGATGGGTGTTAATAAGGCGGCGCTGGAGGCGTTGGTTCGTGCGCTGGCGCGTGAATATGGGCGTGAGCATGTTCGCGTGAATGCGGTATCGGCGGGTCCGCTGACGACGAAGGCCGCAAAATCGATTCCCCATTTTGCGCATTTGGCGCGTACGTGGAAAAAGATAAGCCCGCTGCCGTGGGACACGATCAATGATAAAAAAGAAGTGGCCAATGCCGTGGTCTTCATGCTGGGACAGTATTCCAAAAAGATTACGGGTCAGACGATCTATGTTGACGGCGGTGCCTCTTCGATGGGCGGGGAACTTCTGCCTCAGGAAAGGCCGCTGAAAACGATGCCGATCAAAAAGAAAAAGCTGGCGAAGGCGCGCCTCGAGCGTATGCGTGCTCTGCAGCGGTCGCATGAGAAAGAGTAGTGCACAGAGAATTATAGCATTAAATCCGAAGTCCGGAACAGTTTCTGAATTCAAGGGTTCAAGTTTATGGTTGAGATGTTGGATTCTTTGGTTTTTGATCTGTTTCGAATTTGGAATTTTACGAAGGAACTGAGTCATGGGATTGAGTGTTGGAATTGTCGGATTGCCGAACGTCGGCAAGTCAACCATCTTCAATGCGCTTACGCGCGCGCAGAATGCGGAGGCGGCCAATTATCCGTTCTGCACGATTGAACCCAATAAGGCCGTAGTACCGGTTCCGGATCCCCGGCTGGATCGACTGGCCGAGATGGCCCATTCGAAGAAAATTACTCATGCAACCGTCGATTTTGTGGACATTGCCGGTCTCGTTAAGGGGGCCAGTCAGGGGGAAGGGCTGGGAAATAAGTTTCTGACCAATATTCGGGAAACGGATGCCATCCTTCAGGTTGTCCGCTGCTTTGATGATGACAATGTGGTGCATGTGGACGGTTCTATTGATCCGGTGCGCGATATTGAGATTATCGAGGCCGAGCTGATTATGGCTGATTTTCAGATGATGGAAAACCGGCTGGGCCGCGTGCAGAAGGCGGCGCGCGGGGATAAGGCGGTTGCGGCCACGCTCCCGGTCTTTGAAAAGCTGCTCGCGCACTTGGGCGAGGGAAAGATGGCCCATTCGTTTGAGGAGCGCGTGTCTGATGTTGGGAAGCAGATTTTTAAGGAAATGCAGTTTCTGACCGACAAAAAGGTAATCTATTGCTGCAACGTTGATGAAAGTGGTTTGGGTGACGATAATGACTATGTTTCCGCCGTTAAGGCCTATGCGGCTGCGCACGATGCCGAGGTCGTGAAGATTTGCGCCAAGATGGAGGAGGATCTTAACGGGATGTCCGATGAGGAGCGTTCCGAATTTTTGGCGGAATACGGCGTGAAGGAGAGCGGACTCGATAAGATTATCCATACCGGTTACCGCACGCTCGGGCTGATCAGTTACCTGACACAGGGCCCGAAGGAGTCGCGGGCCTGGACGATTCATCAGGGCGATACCGCTCCAAAGGCCGCCGGCGTGATTCATACCGACTTTGAGCGCGGCTTTATTCGTGCGCAGGTGATTGCGTATGAAGATTTTATTGCCAAAGGCGGCGAGGCCGCCTGCCGGGAGGCTGGATTGCTCTGCACGGAGGGTAAGGAATACATTGTAAAAGACGGCGACGTGATCGAGTTTTTGTTCAATGTTTAATGGAGCACTTGTTTTCTGCACCAGTCGATTTGCGCCCGGAACAATATTCCGGGCGTTTTTTTTATGTTCGAAAACCGTATGAATTGTTTGTTTCACGGGGCGGCTTTGGGTACTCTTCCGCCTCATTTCTCGAAGAAAGGATGATGGGTATGAACAAGGTTTTCAAATGGGTGTTGTTGGGCGCTTTTATTTTTGTGGGGCATGCTGCTGCGCAGGATCAAGTGGTTTTTGTGGATGCACAGGAGGTCTTTAAGCAATATTATAAATATGAAGCCATGCAGAATCAGGTTCGACAACAGCAGGAAGATTATGAGTCTGAGCAGAATGATCTGAATTTAGAGCTGAGGGAACTTGAAGAAGAAATTGCAACTCTTCGGGTTGAAGTCCGTGATGAGACGATGTCCGAAGAGATTCGTGCGGGCAAGCTTGATCTGCTGGAGGAAAAGCTGGTGCTGTATCAGGCTCAAACAAAAGCGTTAAATGAGTTTACGCAACTCCGTCTCGATCAGATCCAGCAGCAGATTAACCGTATGACAAAGTCAATTTATGACGAAATCAGTGCGGCGGTGATTGATTATGCCCGGGCAAATAATTATGGAGCGGTGGTTGACAGTTCCTCTGTGAGCCGCAACGGATTCAGTACGGTGCTGTATGTGAGCCCTAAAATTGATATTACCGAAGAGGTGATTCAGGTGTTGAACAAAGGGCAGACGGACAACTAACGACAAGGGTTTTAATTCTTAGGGGATGGTGTTATGAAGCTGATGGAGATTGCCGAGCGTTTGGCAGCGACACTGGATGGAGACGGGTCGATTGAGATTATCGGCGTGGCCGGCCTAAAGGAAGCGGGAGAAGGCGACATCAGTTTTCTGGCCAACCCGAAGTATGCATCGTTGGTTGCTTCTACAAAGGCCTCAGCGGTGATTGTTCCGAGCGACTGGGATCGTGATGCGCCTTGTGCGCTGATTCGTGTTGAGAATTCGGATCAATCCTTTGCCCGTGCGGCAGAACTGTTTTACGAGCGTCCTCCCGTGCCGGTTCAGGGGATTCACCCGACGGCCTGTGTGGCCGATTCAGCCCAGCTGGCGGAGGGGGTTTCAATTGGCCCCAACTGTACGATTGAAGCGGGGGTGGTTATTGGAGCCAACACGGTTATTCAGGCCAATTGCGTGATTGGTTATAAAACGGTGATCGGGGAAAACTGCCTGCTCTATCCGTTGGTCTCCACGCGCGAGTTTACGCAGATCGGTGACCGCGTGATTATTCATAATGGAAGCGTGGTCGGTTCCGATGGTTTTGGATATGCGGTGCAGAAAGACGGATCGCGCACAAAGATTCCGCAGATCGGCATTGTGGTGATTGAAGATGATGTGGAGATCGGTGCCAATGTAGCAATCGATCGTGCTCGGTTTGGAAAGACGCGGATCGGAAAGGGGACCAAGATCGATAATCTGGTTCAGATTGCTCACAATGTAATTATTGGCGAGCACTCCGTGATGTGCGGTCAAGTCGGTATTTCCGGGAGCACCACCATCGGCTCACGGGTCATTCTCGCAGGGCAGGCGGGACTGGCCGGACATCTGGAAGTGGGCGACGGAGCCGTGGTCGGTGCGCAGTCCGGCGTAATGAAAGATGTGCCGCCGGGCGACTTTGTAATGGGATCACCGGCCTTTCCTCATTTGCAGAATAAAAAGATGGTCGCTAATGCGCTGCTGCTGCCGAAGTTGAAAGATAAAATCAGAGTGCTGGAAGAGCGCGTAGAAGCACTTTCAAGGGGCTGATTTTTCGGTTTCACACGGAAATTTTCGCCATAATTGTTCTTTCGCAGGCTATTTGATTACATATTTGTTGCATAAAGGGGATGGTCTGAATTTTGGAAATAAATGTAAATCCTTGGGGTAAAAACGGATGTCTCGTCTGGATCTCCTGGCATGAATGATGCTTTGCCAAGCCGACTCTCAATTAGGGTCGTAAATTTCTCAATTCCGGCGCTCTGCAAAGATGACCGGGCTTGTTTGAAGGTAGGGTGTAGCCTCCTTGTTTCGGAGGCAATTTTATGATCAAAGGAAAATTGAAATGAAGAATAATATTGAAGCATTCGGCGCAAACGTTTTCGGTCTGAAGGTTATGGAAGAGCGCCTGTCGGCCTCGACCTTTGAGAAGCTGAAAAAGACCATAGACGTGGGCACCGAGATTGACGCGAGCATTGCAGATGAAGTCGCGGAAGCGATGAAGGAATGGGCGATGGAAAAGGGGGCCACGCACTACACCCACTGGTTCCAACCGCTCACTGGTTCTACCGCTGAAAAGCATGACGCTTTCATCTTTCCCGATTTTAAAGGGGGAATTATCACCCGATTCAGCGGCGAAGAGCTGATTCAGGGAGAACCCGATGCCTCCTCCTTCCCGTCCGGCGGCCTGCGTGCCACTTTCGAAGCCCGTGGTTATACCGGTTGGGATCCGTCCAGTCCGGCGTTTATCAAGTATGATGCCTGCGGCGCATCCACCCTTACGATACCGACCGTCTTCTGTGGATACCATGGCGAGGCACTCGACAAAAAGACTCCGTTGCTGCGCTCTATGAAAGCTCTTTCCGAGCAGACGATTCGTCTCGGCAAGCTCTTCGGGATTGACTGCGGCGACGCGATGGCTAAAGCCACGCTCGGTTCCGAGCAGGAATATTTCCTGATCGACGCCGATCTTTACGAAGCACGCCCTGACCTGCAGCGCACCGGCCGTACGTTGTTCGGCAAACCGGCTTCCAAGCATCAGCAGCTCGACGACCACTATTTCGGTTCCATCAAGCATCGCGTAGCGGCGTTCATGGCGGATCTTGATAAAGCGCTTTGGGAATCCGGCGTTCTCGCAAAAACCCGCCATAACGAAGTGTGTCCGGCTCAGTTCGAAATTGCTCCGATTTTTGAAACGCTCAACGTTTCTGTTGACCGCAATATGATCACCATGGAAACCCTCAAAGTGACCGCAGAAAAGCACGGCTTTGCCTGCCTGCTTCACGAAAAGCCCTTCGCGGGTGTGAATGGTTCGGGTAAGCACAACAACTGGGCCATCATGGGTCCGGATGGGAAAAACTGGCTTTCTCCGGGCGATAACCCGCACGAAAACGCCAAGTTTATGACCATCGTTGTTGCGCTGATGAAAGCGGTTGATACCCATGCAGACCTGCTGCGTGCTTCAGTTGCTTCTGCGGGTAACGACCATCGCCTCGGTGCCAACGAGGCCCCTCCGGCGGTGGTATCCATCTTCTTGGGCGATCAGCTCACCGACATCATTGAACAGATTGAAGCCGGCGGTGCCAAGTCCTCCAAAGAAGGCGGAATTATCCATCTCGGTATTGACAGCATTCCGAAACTTCCGCGCGGCAATACCGATCGTAACCGTACTTCTCCGTTCGCGTTCGTCGGCAACCGCTTCGAGTTCCGTGCGGTGGGTTCCAATCAGAATCCGGCCGGAGCAAACATTGTGCTTAACACGATCGTTGCAGAAGCGTTTGACTATATCTGCACCAAAGTTGAAGCCGGCCTCGAACAGGGTGGCGAGTTCAATGCTGTTCTGCAGGACGTTCTGGCTTCAATTATCAAAGAGCACAAGCGGATCCTCTTCAATGGCGACGGCTATACCGATGAATGGCTCGAAGAAGCAGCCAGACGCGGTCTGCCGAATCTCGTAACAACGGAAGAGTCTCTGCCGATGTTGCAGACCCAGAAGGCGAAGGATCTGTTTGCGAAGTACAACGTGCTGTCCAACGAAGAGCTGGAATCGCGCTTTAATATCTATGAAGAAACCTATAAAACGGTTATCGGTATCGAAGCAGCTACGGCGCTCGATATTGTTAAGGGCATGGTTATTCCGGCGGTTGTCACGTCGATCAACGAATACTCGTCGGTTCCGGCGGTTGCAAGTATCACGGCTGAAATGTCCAGCCTCCTCGAAGCGGTGGTTGCCGGCGTGAAGGTGCTGGAAGGTGCTGAAGCTCCGTCTGAAAAGCTTGCTGCAATGAATGCGCTGCGCAAGTCTGTTGACGCGCTCGAAGCCATCGTTCCGGCGGATCTGTGGCCGCTCCCGAGCTACGCAGAGCTGCTCCTCGTCTAACAGATGATTCTGTTGGATATCGAAAAGGCCCCGTTGATCGGGGCTTTTTTTTGTCGCAAAGGCGTTGCGGGATCGGGTGAAGCCGGATACCTTCTTTTACCTATCGTCAACGAGAATAGAGGCTCATGAAACGCATTGGAATCAGTATCGGCGACATCAACGGCATCGGACCGGAAATTACGCTCAAGGCGGTTAACAACATCGGCAGTTCCGCAGGCGTGCGTTTTGTTGTTATCGGGCCGGAAGCGATGGTGCGCGAGCAGGCGGCCGCGCTGAATGTTCCGGTCTCGTCCTCAATTGAATTTGTCGATGTGGAAGCGACGGCGAAATGGGCTCCCGGTGAAGTGCGTGTGGACGCTTCTCTTCTTGCGGAGCAGGCGATTCGCTGCGCGGTTTCAAAATGCCTCTCCGGCGAGCTGGACGCAATGGTGACAGCGCCGATCTGTAAAGAGGGGTTCCATCGGGCAGGAATCCATGTGCCCGGGCATACGGAGCTGTTGGCTGAGCTCACCGGAACGAAGAATTTTGGAATGATGCTCCTTGGCGGCGGTTTGCGGGTGATGCTGGTTACGCGGCATATTCCGATCGCGCAGGTCTCCGCTGCGCTGAATCAGGAAAATATACGCGAGGCCATTGAGTTGGCTGGGCAGGCGCTCGAACTCTTTGGGTTGAGCAATGGAATAATCGGTGTTTGCGGGCTGAACCCGCATGCGGGCGACGGCGGCGTGATTGGCCGTGAAGAGATTGAGCTGATCAATCCGGCGATCAGCATGGCGCGCGAACGCGGATTTAACGTCAGCGACGCCGTTCCGGCGGATACCATTTTTTATGAAGCGCTGAAGGGGAGGTATGACGCCGTGGTGGCGATGTATCACGATCAGGGACTAGGTCCGTTGAAGATGATCGGTTTTGATGAGGGGATTAATGTGACGCTGGGGCTTCCCATTATCCGCACCTCGCCTGATCACGGAACGGCATTCGGCATCGCTGGAAAAAATGAGGCTTCGTCGAAGAGTATGGAAAATGCAATTGCGCTGGCGGTCCAAATGGCCGGAAAACCCAACCCGTGGAAATAAAATTGGCAGAATAATTATGAGGCAGAATGATTCGGTGCATTGTTTTATGAGTAATCATTCTGCCAAAAAATCATTTTGCCTGATAACAGGATGTAATGATGTCTGAAGAACCAAGATTGACAAGTCCGAAGGAGGTGCGCGCGCTGCTCGAAAAGCTCGGCCACCGCCCGAATAAGGGGCTGGGGCAGAACTACCTGATCGATGCAAACATTCTCGATATCATTGCGTCGACGGCGGAGATTACGCCGGAGGAGGCGGTGTTGGAGATTGGTCCGGGGCTGGGCGCATTGACGGAGCGGATACTTCCGCAGGCGCGGGCAGTGACCTGTATCGAAAAAGATCCGACGATGGTGAACTATCTGAAGTCGCGGTTTTCTGAGTTTACATTGATCGAAGAGGATGCGCTGGATGTGGATCTGGAGGCGCTGTTTGCTGGTGGAATCAGCAAGGTAGCGGCGAACCTGCCGTATTCTGTGGCGAGCCGCCTGATGGTTGATATCGCCGAGTGCGAGCATCGTCCGGAGCTGATGTCGCTCACGATTCAGAAAGAGGTGGCCGATCGTCTGACGGCCGGGCCGGGGAATAAACATTACGGTGTGCTCGGCATTCTGACCGGCGTTTTTTATGAAAACACGCTCGTGAAAAAGATCAGCCCGACCTGTTTTCTTCCGCCGCCGAAGGTTTGGTCGGCCGTGGTGAAGATGGAGCGGCGGGCCGTGCCGATTGTGGATGGAGCAACTTATCCAACCTTTAAGAAGCTGGTGAAGCACTGCTTTTCGCAGCGACGGAAGCAGATTGGAACGATTCTGAGTCGACTGGGTATTTCTCCGGTCGATGCACTGCTGGCTGATGCAGGCATTCTGCACACTGAACGCCCCGAGGTGATTGAAATTGAACGCTGGGCCGCACTGGCGCGCCTGCTTTCTTAACATGGGAGACCGAAGTTATCATGAAGAAACTAAAAACGGTATGGATCAACCTCTTGCTGCTCACGGCTGCAGCTGCGGGAGTGCTGGCGGAGGATGAGATTTCCCCTGAAAAACGGATATCTGCAACTGCATCAATTCCTTCAAAGGACGTGCGCGTAAATTCCATCGGCTATAAGCCGACGCTGGCAAAACGTGCAACGGTAATGGGGGATCACACGGA
This sequence comes from Pontiellaceae bacterium, assembly GCA_016937035.1. Next base: position 3,338 of record JAFGWS010000172.1, on the reverse strand, counting down.
CGCGGAGTGGAGGATTCGTTCCTCTGCGGATGATTCCTCCGTCCTCTCGGGAAAACTTTCTTCCGCCGTGGTCACGTCCGACAGCAAGGAGACGGTTCAGCTGGTCGATTTTTCTGCGCTGACTGCTCCGGGAACCTATTATCTGCAAATCGATGGCGTTGGAAATTCCGTTCCTTTCCGTGTGGCGGATGAGGTATATAACGATTCGCTTGAGCTCCAGATGGCCGGACTGTACGGCCTGCGCTGCGGCATGGCGGTGAGCATTAGCCACGGCGGAAATATCTTTCAACATGATATCTGCCACGCGGCTGACGGGAAGATGGATTATATCGGCGGCACTGGAACCATCGATGGAACGGGAGGTTGGCACGACGCCGGCGACTTCGGAAAATATATGGTTAACGCCGCGTTTTCCATGGGGGTGATGCTGAAAGGCTGGGAACATTTTTCCAATCAGCTCGTTCATGTAAAGCTCCCGATTCGCGAAGCCGGCGGTACCTATCCGGATTTTCTCGACGAGATGAAATATGAACTCGACTGGATGCTTAAAAATGCGGCGGTTTATGGCGATGGGCGTATACCGCACAAGCTGACGCGAATCGACTTTTCCGGGATGGTGATGCCGTCAACAGACAAAGAAGACCGCTATTGGGTGCCGTACAGCTCTGCTGCCACCGCCGGATTCACTGCGGTGATGGCGCAGGCGGCGCGGATATATCGTCCATACGATGCCGCGTATGCCGATAAGCTCCAGGCGGAAGCGGATAAAAGCTATGCCTGGCTGCAGGTGCATCCGGAGCGCCATGATCCGGATCAAGCGGCTTTCAGCACCGGCGGATATGGAACTTCGGATACCGATGATCGTCTTTGGGCCGCCGCCGAAATGTGGGAAACCACCGGGTCGCCGGAAGCGCTGGCGGATTTTGAAAAGCGGGCATCGTCGGCCAGACGAAAAATTGAACTGAGCTGGGGCTGGAGCACTGTGGGTAATCTGGGCATGTTTGCTTATCTGGCCTCGGAGCGGCAGGGAAAAGACGCTGAACTGGAAAAGGCGGTGCGGAAAGAGGTCATTTCAACGGCGGATTCCGTGATCGATTTGGCGGACAATCAAGGGTTTGGTCGTGGTTTGGATCGATATTTCTGGGGTTGTAACGGTTCGGTAGCGCTTCAGGGGATGGTGCTCCGAGCGGCGCATAAGGAGACGAATGAGCAAAAGTATCTGGACTGTGCAATCGATCAGGTCAGCCATCTCTATGGACGGAATGCCTATAACCGTTCGCAGGTGACGGGCGAGGGGATTAATCCGCCCATGCATCCGCATCATCGGCCGTCGGAGGCGGATGGAATCATTGATCCTTGGCCCGGGCTTCTGGTCGGCGGCGGTTGGCCGACGGCAACGGACTGGAAGGATGAGATGGAAAGCTATGAAACCAACGAGATTGCTATCAATTGGACCGCAGCGATGGTCTACCTCCTAGGCATGTTTTCAGATTATACCCAAGCGCCTTGAGCGACGGGGCGGAACTTTTGCAGAGAAGAACACATGGATAAGCAGGATTTGATCATCTATAAGACCGCTGACGGCAAGGCCTCGGTTGCACTGTATGCCCGCGACGGCAACGTATGGCTTAACCAGAACCAGCTCGCCGAACTTTTTTCCACCTCCAAACCAAATGTGAGCATGCACATATCCAATATATTGGAGGATAATGAGTTATCCGAAAATTCAGTTGTTAAGGATTTCTTAACAACTGCCGCTGACGGGAAAAACTATACCGTCCGTTACTATGCGCTGCCGATGATTCTCGCTGTCGGTTTCCGCGTTCGCAGTGTACGCGGAACGCACTTTCGCCAGTGGGCCAACCGCCATCTGCATGAATACATCGTCAAGGGCTTCGTTATGGATGACGAGCGGCTGAAGAACCCGGATGGGCGTCCGGATTATTTTGACGAGATGCTGGCACGTATTCGCGATATTCGAGCCTCTGAAAAACGGTTTTACCAGAAGGTGCGCGATCTTTTCACGCTGTGCAGCGACTATGATCCTTCAGACAAAGCCACACAGATGTTTTTTGCCGAGACGCAAAACAAACTGCTCTACGCCGTGACGGGGCAGACCGCCGCCGAAATCGTCACTTCCCGCGCTGACGCTTCTCAGCCCAACATGGGACTCACCAGTTGGAAGGGATCGATTGTGCGTAAAGGCGACGTCATTGTCGCAAAGAACTATCTTTCCGCTGACGAAATCGACACGCTCAATCGACTCGTCGTCATCTTTCTTGAAACCGCTGAGCTGCGCGCAAAAAATCGACTCGATATTACGATGGATTTCTGGCGCGAAAACGTTGATCGCATCCTCGATGGAAACGACATGGCGCTGCTCGACCATAAAGGCTCCGTCAGTCGCCTCGAAATGGAAACCCGCGCTGAAGTGGAATACGAAACCTTCAACGCCCGGCGCAAAAAACAGGATGCTAAGGCGGCTGATGCGCAGGATCTTGAGGAGTTGCGGCAGTTGGAAGAAACGATCAAGCGGGAGCATGGAAATGCGCGATGCGACTGATGAAATAATAGGACTGACACGGGGCATACGAGATTACGGGACACCTTTTTTCGGGACTGACACCTTTTTTAAAATCACTTGCCCGACTCTGGTACTCTGATCTCGGCTCCCAACTAGGAGAATGATGATGTTTAAAGCAGGTTTTGTATCGTTAACGGTTGCTGTGGGTGCTTTATGGGCCTCTGCAGTTTATGGCGAAATCTATCTCAGTGAGATTCAGTTTGTGCGTCCGAATGGTGCTCCTCCGCGGGTTGAGTTGTTTAATGCTTCCGATGCCCCCATCGATATTTCCGGGTGGGTGCTCGGCGATTCAGTGGAGCGTGGATACACGTTTCCTTCTGGTACCGTTGTGGAATCCGAGGGGATTGTTGTGGTTTCCTTTGGCGGGAGCGAAAATGACGGGGACGAGGTTCCTGAAAATTGTACCTATTTGTACTGCCAATCAGAATACGGTGATGTTGCATTTCGGTCCCAAGATGGGGGGAAGTGTTCCCTTTTTTCTTCGACCGCCGATGCTGGTGAGCAGAAAGAAAATCAGCTGATGGATTATATGATATGGGGGAGTAATCAATATTTAGGGAACCGCCCGTTGAAAGTTAGTTGGCTGCGGTTATGCGGTAGTCCGATTTCTCTGGATGAAGAACTCGAGAAAAAAGACTCCGCTTATTTCTTTTCTGAAGTTGGCAGTATTGCGGTTACCCCCGATTTTCGGACCAGCGGTTTAAGTGGAACTTGCGTTCTTCAACTGATAAGAAAGGACGCATGGAAATGGGAA
>JAFGWS010000171.1 GCA_016937035.1 Pontiellaceae bacterium | reverse complement strand
AACGCCGCACTGTATTGAAAACATTTCCCAGCAGGCACCGACCGCGCGCGGCGGCAATACGCTCTACAAGGTGCGTTTCCGTAATGTTTCGACCAAGGCCAAGGTGGATAAAACCTTTCGCGGTGACGATGTGCTGCAGGAAACCACCTTTGAAACCACCGAGGTGCAGTACCTGTATCAGAACGGCGATCGCTATGCCTTTATGGATCTCGAAAGCTATGAACAGTTTGAGCTGGTGAAAGACGATGTTGAAGAGTGTCTGCCGTTCCTGATTGAAGATATGGAAGGCATTACCGCGCTGACGTCCGAGGGCAAGGTGCTGACGCTGCGCATGCCCGACGTGGTGGAGCTCGAAATTGTTGAATGCCCGCCGGCGATGAAGGGCGCGTCCGCGACGTCGCGCAACAAACCCGCCACGCTGACCACGGGCCTCATTGTTCTGGTTCCTGAATATATTGAGCAGGGCGAAATCATAAAGGTGGATACCCGCGAGCGCAAATATCTCTCGCGTGCATAACCGGGTAATGAGCGTCAGCCGTCCAACGCTGGTTTTGGCTCCGATGCGGGGCGTTACAACGCAGTACTACCGCCAAGCCTTTGTTCAGCATTTTGCGGGGCTGGACTGCGGTATGGCACCGTTTATTCCCACGGTCAGCGCGGAGCGGATTAATCCCAAGCTGCTCAAAGATATCCTGCCGGAAAACAACAGAGATCTTCCGCTTATTCCGCAGTTGATCAGCAACAATGCCGATGACTTTGTGCAGATGGCCGCCGCTCTCGCGGATCTGGGCTATGACGAGGTAAATCTGAATATGGGATGCCCGCACAAGCCGATTCGCAAAAAGCGGCGCGGTTCTGGATTGCTTCCGCATCCCGACATCGTTGAAGCGCTGCTCGATCCCATTTGCGCCCGCAGTCCGATCAAGGTTTCTGTAAAGGTGCGCCTCGGTGTTGCCGATAAGTCCGAGCTGCTGAAGCTGGTGCCGGTGTTTAACCGTTTCCCACTGAGCGAAATCATCGTTCATCCACGCACAGCGGAGCAGATGTATGACGGCTCCGTCGATCTCGAGGCCTTTGCCGAGGCGTACGCCGCGCTCACGCTGCCGGTGTGTTATAACGGCGATATCGACTCGCTCGCTTTTTACCAAAACGTACAGCGCCGTTTCCCGGCCATCCATCGCTTTATGCTCGGTCGCGGCCTGCTCGCCAATCCGTTCTTGTGTGAGGAGATCAAAGGCATCGATTCGTCAGCGGAACCGATTCAGCGCATCACTGCATTTCATGACGATTTGGTCGGACGCTATGAAGCCGTTCTGCACGGCGACCATCCCGTGCTGGGAAAAATGAAAGAGTTCTGGATCTACCAAACCCGCCACCTTTCCAACGGGAGCAAAATGTTCAAAAAACTGAAAAAAGCGCAGCGTCTCGCCTCCTACAAAGAAATTGTCGGTGAATTTCTCTCCGCTGCTGAATGGGTTCGACCTGATTGAGAGTCACCGATAGTGCCGCAGTTTTAGACGATCCATTTCGTGTTCGAGTTCCTTGCTTGATATGCGCAGGAAGCGGTTAATTCAATGGATGTAATACGGAAGGTAATCATTATCCACCAAATCCGGCCCTTTTCACTATTTAGGAGCATGATTATCTGACTGTCAGATATTGTCGATGTCTTGATATTCACACGGAAAAACTTTGGATTAAAAGGGTTGCAACACCCCAAGCCATCTGCAAAATCGATTTCTGTTATATTTAACCGGAAATTACGACAGCCCACTCATTAAACGTTGGGCATGGAAAATAGGGAGAAGCATGAAACAATTCACACTAATGATCGTGTCAATACTCTTGATATGTGGTTGTTCATCTAGCAATTACACTCAACCGAAGCAGACAACGATCGATATTCAAAAACCTAACCGCGAAAGGGTTATACATATCAGTGAAACCGTCAGCTTCTTCCCACTAGACTGGGATATTGAAACTGGTAGCCGTACTCCTCCTATAATCAACAAGCCATTGGAATTATGGGACCAAGATTTTAGGTTGATTTCAGTTACGGAAGAAGATGGCCAAGAAGGTGTAATTTGTCTTCGTTTAATCCCTGTGAAGAAGACGGGTCAACAAATAGATCGATAGGGTTTGATAGACAATACCTACATTAAAAGACAGAAAAAGCCCAACCAGCCATCTGAGGTTCTCCGTCAACCTAAAAACTGACTTTCTACGGGGGATGTCAAATAGCGGTTACATAGTTTCTTCTCTTAACCAATCCTGAGCTGTCCGGTTGCTTTGAAGGTCCCCCGGATCATGCCGGGCGGACAACCTTATATCTGTGCGGGGCTCGTAGTTTCTGGACGACGCTGTATGAAATTTTATTGGTAGAGGGGGATTATGATGATTAAACGGGTTCAAGCAGGCGAAGAGGTGGTTCGGGTTGCGGCGTTGGCGCGGGAAATCTGGAACGAGCACTACGTAAAAATTATCGGGCAGGAGCAGGTGGACTATATGCTCGCCACCTTTCAAAGCGCCGAGGCGATTCAGTCGCAAATGGAGTCCGGATATGAATATTATCTTTCCTTTGATGAGGAGGGCGGAGCCTCCGGCTATATTGCCCTGATCCCCAACGACCCGCCCGGAAAGACGATGCTCAGTAAGCTCTATGTGCGGGCTGCGTTTCGAGGAACCGGTGTCGGCACAGATTTGGTCGCGTTTGCGAAAAAACGGGCGCGGGAGCTTGGGTCGGCGTCGGTTTGGCTGACGGTTAATCGGAATAATCTGAGGACGATTGAGTGGTATCGAAGAAAAGGTTTTGTGATTACGGACGAAGTGAAGCAGAACATCGGGTCCGGGTTTTTTATGGACGACTATGTTATGGAAGTAAATGTGTAGCTGCGGCGGGTCTTCCGCCAAATTGGTGTTGCACTGACGCGCCCGTTAACCGTGGAAGATAAAATATTTCCGGACGGCATAATTGATCATCGTGGCGGAGAGCGCTTTGGTGACGTATGACCAGTCGTAAGAAAAGTTCAGCCAGACGACCAATGCTCCCAGCGCAACGCCGATGCCGATGCTGATCCCCGACACCGCATAAAACAGGCCGATCTCTTTCAGCCGGCTGTGTTTTCCCGCTTTAAATACAAATAGAACGTTCAGGATATAGGCGACCAGGTTTGAGATAAGAAAGGCGATTACACTCCCGATAATAAAATTGATGGTGCGTGTTCCTTCCGGAACGTCGGTGCATTGAGCATGAAACAGCTTAACGAACAGCTCGGTTCCTTTCAGTGCCGGAAGCCAAAGCCATGCAATCAGGAACGCAACGAACATATCCACGGTGAGCGCAAAACCACCACAAGTTACATATTTTAAAAACTGGATGCCTGCATGGTCCTTGTCCGTAATCATTTTTTTCAAAAAATTCATGCACCCAGACTATCTCACTCCGTTTCTCTACGCAATCCAACTTCGGCGCATTGTTCCGGCCGCCCGCAATCTTACCAATTGCGAAAGTAACTATTCAGCTGGTGTGAATAGTGTCCGGTAAATTGGCCCTAGAACGAGTGTTTTTTTTGCATTTTTTGCTTGCCAGGTT
>JAFGWS010000170.1 GCA_016937035.1 Pontiellaceae bacterium | reverse complement strand
TGCCGAGAGCGTTGACGCCCCTACCCCGGCGTGCTACCTTCTGCGCCTTCAATTTCTGATCAAAAGGAAATTCGGGGCGTAGCTCAGCCTGGCTAGAGCGCTACCTTGGGGTGGTAGAGGTCGCAAGTTCGAATCTTGTCGCTCCGACCAAACTTTCATAAAGCGAACTCTCTCGGGGGTTCGCTTTTTTGATTACACGCCCACCGAAACGAATACCTGCGCGTTTGATGGCGGACTCTGCGTTCAGGAATACATCGTTACGGGTAGGGACGACTCTCCGCAGTCGTCCGCCGTTACGGGTAGAAACAACTCTCCGCAGTCGTCCGCCGTTACGGGTAGAAACAACTCTCCGCAGTCGTCCGCCGATACGGGTAGGGACGACTCTCCGCAGTCGTCCACCCTCGCCCCAGAGTCCCTCCTCGGACCCGACCTCAGCGGCGGCGTTGGCGGCATGGTTTGCTCAATCGACCATCGCCCCGAAGCGTAGCGCAGATAATTTCCCGATAGGGAAATAGCGTCGAAGGAGCGGTTCATCGCAAATCGGCAATCGGCAATCGCAAATCGTATTTACTCGCATTCCGATCTTCGTGGTGATGTAATCGCTCGCACTGATGGAACTGGTTCTTTGACATGGTTTGTGATCTATGAGGCATACGGCACCCGGCCCTTCGAGCGGGGAACCAACCTCGACCGCCAGAAAGCCAAACAGTAGACGGTCCTGATATTTGTACACATGGATGTGCGACTCCTTTACCACCATTCTCCCCATGGCCTATTATAAGTGCAGATGATGAGCATTTTGGAATGGGCAAGAAACTAGACCAGAGTGGTAAATGGAAGGATGCGGCTAAAGGAGAATTGCGTGGCGTATTCAGTGTAAAGAAAGATAAAGATGGAAGGGACGTAATAAAAATGGGAGAGCCTGTTTATACGTTACAAGGCTATTCTGTTCCAAAAGATTACGTTAGTGCTAGGAACGAAAGTATTGCTATTAGAGATGGGACGAAAAAATGATACTATCTGGAGTGGAAAGAGAAAAGGGAGGGCAGAAGATGAAATATATCCAATTGGCAGTAGTTCTTTTGTGTTGCATTGGTCCTGCTCTCTATGCGGATGGAAGCACGACTAATCTCATTGTCAAAATCTCTGAGTTTGATTGTACCTCGTTACCCGAACTGGCCGAAATTCGCCTTGGTTCAACAAACGATATAGTATCCGAATTCAGGAATTCAGGGGTAAATGAAAAAGTGCTTATTGAATATAAAAAAGTAGTTCCAGTAAGTTACGATTCAGATTTTATAAAGATAAATGACATGTCATTTGAAATAGAATCTGAAGTTGCACCAACTGAGTATGGAGATATAAATGTTCGATTTAAGCATTCACGTGGAAAGTATGACATAATTGAGTACTTTGGGTATGTAAACATTGAATCTTCAGGCATTATGATGCAAAAGGTGGCGATAAAGAAGCAAGTCCATACGGAGAACATTATAGGAGTGTACGTTTATATTGTATTTATCGAATGCAATGTGAAGATAAATCAGCGTATAAACATTAACCCCATGTTCAGAGATTCATACGGAGAGGTGGAAGATTCAGTAAGCAAAAGCAATGCTGTTGTTGTAAACGGAAACAAGTCGGAGAACCAAATCAGTACAAAAGATTACCAATAACACGGAGTTTAAAGAGAAAATTCTGGATTAAGATGCGAAAAAAGCCGCCTGAAGGCGGAACTACGAACCCTGGGAAACCGCCGAAGGGCGGAATTACAGAAAGGGTGTTGCTTTATCAACTCCATCACAGAAGTTTGATTTTTGATCTGTCGGATTGATTCAATGCGACCTTGTGTTTTACAAGTACCGTCTGGAATGGGGTTTTAAACAAGGGAGACAGGAATCATGAAAAGACGAAGCTGCATCAAAGCCGGAATTATAGGACTGGGCGTTTTGGCCATCGCAGAGAAAAGTAAAGCGCTCGAATATTACCCGAAGAAATCGGATAAAAAATGGGCGGTGATCTACAGCACATGGTGCGGTTCAAGCCGTGATGCGGGTGTGTGGATCTCTGAAGGCATGGGCGGCATTGCCGATGTATTTGATGTGCGCGAAAATCCTGATCCCACACAGTATGACTACATTGTGGTTGGCGGCTCCATCAGGTCCAACGCGGTCTCCAAAGAGATGCAGGACTATCTGGCCAAAAACAAATCCGTGTTGAAGGAGAAAATCCGAGGCCTCTTCTGTGTGATGGGCAACATGAAACGACCTGTCGGTCCGGAAAATGACAAACAGCTGATTGAAGGCCACCTCTCTAAGCTTACCGAGGTTTCCGGGGTTCCCGGAAAATGCTTTAACGGCAGAATTACGTTAAGCCTGCTGGAACCGGAAAGTTATCAAATGATGAACAGCATGGGCATGACAGACTATGACCTGATGAAACGCTCCGATTTTATGGATTTCGGAAAGGTCATTCTGGATTCTGCCAAACCGAAGACCCCTGCTGCGGCAGAACCGAGTGCATAGTCCCACTGACCGGAGGGTCAGACGCGCTGCCCGACCGAGGCGCAGAACCTGCTCATACAGCAAAAAGAACGGCGAAAAGGGTTGAAAAAAAGCCGAAACCAATGGTTTCGGCTTTAAATATGGTGGGCGGTGAGGGGCTCGAACCCGCGACCCTCTGGGTGTAAACCAGATGCTCTAGCCAACTGAGCTAACCGCCCTTTTCCTCGAAAGGAGCGCACATAGTACCCATTCCCATTTACGAGTCAAGTGGTGATAATAAAAAAAAGTCAAAAAAGCGCATTTTGCAAAAACAGCCCTCAAATCAGGTTGTTCACCGAAGTGCGTCTCAAAGAAAAGGCAATCCCAAAATCACTGATTCCTGCACTGACACCTATCCCCTTGAAAGCATACCCCTGCTGGAACATCGCTGGCGCGATCACTCTTCTTGACGATGCAAATTTTCCCACTGCCTCCCTCGACGGGAGAAATCAGAGCTCTTAACGCCCCCGAACCCCAATCCTTTCAGATAAAACAGGGCCAAACCGTTAGATGAAAGCCAGATTGAACGAAAGAGCCGTTGGTTGGAAAGAACCTCTCCGTAGCGGTCCGGCGGGGTGAGGAGATCCCGCGCTCAACGTATCGCATTACCCGTTTTTGAGCGGACGATAATGAATGCGATGGGGCTGCCAGTTGTCGCCCTTCCGCTGCCGCATGAACTCTTTGAAGCATTCATAGTTCCCTTCATGCCAGAGCACTTCGTCGCCCTCGAAGGCGAGAATATGCGTGGCGACGCGGTCGAGGAACCAGCGGTCATGGCTGATGACCACGGCGCATCCGCCAAAATTAATCAGTCCCTCCTCCAGAGAACGGAGCGTGGCAACATCGAGGTCATTGGTCGGTTCGTCGAGCAGCAGCAGATTGCCGCCGCGACGAAGGAGCTTGGCCAGATGAACGCGGTTGCGTTCTCCGCCGGAGAGCACACCGACTTTCTTCTGCTGTTCGGCACCCTTAAAGTTAAAGCGGGCGCAGTAGGCGCGGCTGTTCATCGTGCGTCCGCCGACTTCGATCGTCTCTTCGCCGCCGGATATTTCTTCCCAGATGGTTTTGTTGGGTTCGAGATCGTCGCGGAGCTGACCGACATAGGAAATGTCGACACTGTCGCCCAGTTCGATGCTTCCTTCGGTTGGGGTTTCCTGACCGGTAATCATTTTAAACAGCGTGGTTTTCCCGGCGCCGTTGCCTCCGATAATGCCGACGATTCCGCCGGGCGGAAGATCAAAGTTGACGTTGTCGAAGAGGAGTCTGTTGCCGAAAGCTTTGGCTACGTTGCGTGCCGTAACCACCTTGGTGCCGAGGCGTTTCCCGACGGGAATCTGGATGGAGAGGTTGTCTTCGGCGGTATCAAATTCCTGCGAGGCGAGCTCTTCGTAGCGTTTAATACGCGCCTTGTTTTTGGTCAGGCGGCTTGATGCGTTCATACGCACCCATTCCAATTCCTGTTTGAGCAGCTTTTTCCGTGACGCATTGAGTTTCTGGGTCTGCTCCGCAATCAATTGTTTCTGCTCCAGCCACGCTTCATAGTTGCCTTTGTAGGGGAAGGTGCGCCCGGCATCGAGTTCGAGTATCCATTCGGTCACGTTGGAGAGGAAATAGCGGTCATGCGTTACAACGATCAGGGTTCCTTTGAAGCGCTTGAGATGTTCTTCCAACCAGCCGACCGATTCGGCATCCAAGTGGTTGGTCGGTTCGTCGAGCAGCAGCACGTCGGGATTGCGGAGCAGGAGGCGGCAGAGCGCCACACGGCGCTTTTCACCGCCAGAGAGCACATCAATCAGCTGATCGCCGGCGGGGAGGCGCAGCGCATCCATCGCCATTTCCACATGGCGATCCAGCTCCCAGAGGTTATTGGCATCAATCTCATCCTGAAGGCGGGCCACTTCGTTATTGAGTCGGTCTGATTCTTCGTCGGAAATATCGCCGCCGAGCAGTTCCCAGATTTGGTCATAGCGGTCGAGTTTGGCCTGCTGGGCAGCCACGCCTTCCATCACGACTTCCTGTACAGTCTTGCCGGCGGTGAGCTGTGGTTCCTGCTCGAGGTAGCCGATCTGAATATTTTTGGCAATGATGCACTGGCCGATGAATTCATCGTCGATCCCGGCCATAATTTTGAGCAGGCTGGATTTGCCCGATCCGTTTCCACCAATCACGCCGATTCGTGCGCCAAAGAAAAAGGAGAGATTGACGTCTTCGAGGATGGTTTTAGCGCCATGCTGTTTAGTCAGGTTTTCGAGGGTGTAAACATATTCGCCGGCCATGAATGTCTCCTGCGCTGCGCTGCAGCAATTACAATTGATGATTTTGATCCCTGATTTTGTGGGTCTTCCTTCGTCCGCGTACCGGATGTCAGATCGGGCGCAGGTTTTACCTGTACCGAAAAAAAAGCGCAACAGGGAAAATGGACGGAGGCGTGGGGAGTCGGCGGAAAATTATGCCGCTTTGCGGCGTCCTGTTTAAGTTTATAGCCGCTCGGACGATTTATAGACCACCCGTTGAAAGCCTCGGAAGGTCCGGGGCGGCGGAGGGCGGCTCAAGGATGGGCGGCTCAGTTAGCGAAAACTGCATAAAAACCAAGGAGGATACCATGCAGATTACAAATAATGTTGCGGCGTTTAACGTCTGGAAAAACTACACAAGCAATGTAAGCGGATTGCGTAGTTCGATGTCGAAACTGTCTTCGGGCAGCCGCATTAACAATGCCGGGGATGATCCGTCCGGCCTAGCCATGAGTGAACGTTTGCGTGCACAGACCCGTAATACGGCGGCTGCGGCGAATAACGTGGAAAACAAACTGAACTACCTGCAGACTGCGGATTCGTGGATGCAGAAGGTTCAGGATATGCTTGGTCGTATGGGCGAAATTGCAGTCATGGCCAATGACGGCACTAAGTCGCAGACCGACAAGGATGTTCTCCAGAAGGAATTCGAGGCGATGCAGAACGAAATCAAACGGGTTGTTGATGATGCCGGCAAGTTTAACGGTATTGCCCTGTTCGATGGAACGGCTGTTAGCCAGCAGGTAGGTGCAGATGGTGGACAGGAATTCACTGGAGTTGCTTTAGATCTTGCCTCCACTACGGCTACCGACCTTGATGCTTCAGGAGCCGGAACGGCAACGTGGACGGGACTTGTAGACTCAAGTGCAACTGGTGCCATTTCCGTTTCCTCTCAGACGGGAGCATCTGCAGCAGTGACGGCCGTGAATGCCGGGATTGACTTTATCAGCGGCAAGCGTGCAGACGTTGGTGCTGAAATGAAACGCATGAACCAGACCCTTGATGGTCTGCGTAACTACGAAGAAAACATTACGGCGGCTGAAAGTCGTATTCGCGATGTGGATGTAGCCAAGGAAACTTCCAATATGTCGAAGTTCCAGATCCTTCAGCAGGTCGGCACAGCCATGTTGGCTCAAGCCAATCAGCTGCCTCAGGGTGTATTGCAGCTTATTCGCTAACTGCATCCTCTGGATGAACAACGACGGAACCCGATTTTCGGGTTCCGTTTTTTTGTGCACGGAGAAATCCACCCGACGAAATACTCTGACAGATATCTTCTGGTCGAGAATCCGCGATAAATCTTGATCCGTTACGCCAGACTTAAGCGATTCATCCTTCGCGATCAATGTGCAACAGGTTTTCCCACATCTGGGTAATGATCTGCTGCGCGAAGGGTCCCCGGCCTGACGCACGCGCCGTTTTGAATACTTCGTCAACAATGGCGGTAACGGGTACCGGCACATTCTGCGAGCGCGCCAGCGACAGGGCATAACCGATATCTTTGAAAAGCAAATCGATGGTCCCGCCGGGCTTGTAGTCCTGATTGATAATACCGGGCGCCGCCACGTTCAAAACCGTCGAGCCGGCCCAGCCGTCCTTGATGGCGTCGTACATAACCTGCGGATCGATGCCGTTTTTCATGGCCAGAGCAAACCCTTCGGCAATGATGGAAAAAGTCGCTCCGACGATCATATTATTCACCAGCTTCGCCACGCCGCCGGTTCCGATATCGCCAACCCGCACCACGGATTTTGCCATGACATCGAGAACGGGCGTGTACTTGTTGAACACCGCCTCGTCGCCGCCCACCATGAAGGCCAGCGCCGCGGCGCGTGCCCCACCCTCACCGCCGCTGACCGGCGCATCCAGAAAATCAATGCCCTTTGCTGCAAGAGCCGCAGCGACCTTGCGGCTCACGGTAGGTTCTGTGGTGCTGGTGTCGATGACCGCGCTGCCGGGCTTCAGCACATGAATGAGTCCTTCAGCGCCGCAGACGACGTCATAAACAATTTCTGATTTGGGCAGAGAGAGCAGGACGACATCGACCGACTCGCCCAGTTTCTGCACCGATTCCGCCTTCTTTGCTTTTTCCTGCTGCGCAGCCTTTGCTGCGTCTACGTCGAATACGGTGACGTCGAATGCGTTACTGAGGTGCCGGGCCATATGTCCGCCCATGACGCCTAAACCGATAAAACCAACTTTCATTGACATGTGTATAATCTCCTTAATTTATGCATTCGGTGTGTAAAGTGCGTATTCCTCGTGGCCCGGATTTGAGGTGGCCAGCGCTTTCCCGTTCGGGGTGTCAATAACGGACATATTGGTCGTTCCTGACCCTGCGTCGATCACCGATTCTTCCATCATGAACGGACTCGCTGACGTGACCTTGAAGCAGGCGAGGTTTTTCTCATCCGCACGGTTGCCCGCAATCACGACGTTTTCGCCGCCCAGACGGCCCGCCCAGAGACCATGGCCAAAGGCCAGCTCTGCGGTGTAAATTTTGGTCCAAGTGCCGCCGATTTCTTTGTACACCGACATCGCGCTGCCGTGGAACGGCTCGATCACGGCAATTTCATCTTCTCCGTCCTGATCCAGATCGGCGGGATAGACTTCGCTGATGGGCTCTTTGATAATC
>JAFGWS010000169.1 GCA_016937035.1 Pontiellaceae bacterium | reverse complement strand
GCGTTCCTTGACCTGTTTTTTAATTTCCGAACGCGCCTGCTGATTCAAATACTGTTTTTCATCGGCCTCCATCACCGCCATTTCTTCTACCGCGCATTCAGCGGCCAGCAGGGAAGCGGGCACTTTTTTCTTCGCCTGCGTCAGCGTAAGGCGGAGGTAACCGCCGAGAAAGGCCGTCTCTTCCGTAATATGACGATCAAGCAAATGACGCCCGGCCACCCAGCCGTGAACCTCTTCCTCGGCAAGCGTATTCAACGGCGGCAGCGCCGATGCGGAAAACTTATCCACGTCTTCTGTTCCCAGATCCCGCGATGCAAAAAACATACGGAAGCTCAGTGATCCCTTCTCAAATCCCATTTCTATACTCCGGTTAAAATTAAAACTCCCTGAACGAACGGAGGGCCGTCGATGGTGCGATTTCCGTGTATTCAGTATATTCCGTGGTTAAAATATCTACCAATTCATGGTGATGCCAACCGAAACCGTTGCAGGGCGCGGTTTCAGACCAGGCACAGCCTGAAAATCAGAATCCCACGGGTTGTCCACCTGAAGCGAAAGAAGCAAATTGTCGGCGAAATCGGGAGCATATTGCAAGCCCAGCGAAGCTCCGAAACCAAAATCATTGCTCGTGCGCACCGGGTTATCGCTCTGGAATTGCAGCGTCTGTTTCAAAAAGAGGCGCAGCTCGGACGTCATCTGCCACTCGCCGAAAAAGCCGAGCAGGTGTTCCGGATAATCGAGTTCATAAAGGCCGGAATGAACCGAGAAACGGTCTTTTACCGCCCACTGATAACAGAGGCCGAAGCGCAGATCGTCCGACGCGCAATAGTTGAGCGCGGCATCCACACCAAAAACATCCAGCGCCCCCAGATCGACCGCGGTCCACGCCGGCGCGCCGGCGGTCAGCTTCACCCAATCCGCCGCATGATGCTGTCGCCGATTAAAAACTGCAGCGCGCCAGTCGAGCGATGCGGAAAGGTATTGATGGAGGCCCAACTCGCTGTTCTGCGACTTCTGCAGCGGGATCGCCGCGTTTCCTGTCCGGTATGGATCGGCATCATAGAGGGTCTGAAAATCGGGCTGCTGAACAGTTTCCGAGTAGGCGGCATAAAGCTTCAGGTTATCGTTTAGATAAAAATCAACGCCCGCCTGCGGCAGCCACTCCGCCGACTCTGCCGTTTGAAATACGCTGTTGAATCCCGCCTTGAGCGTCAACCGCTCGAAGCGCGCTTGCGGCAGAAACAGAATCGAGCCGCGTGTGCGGTGGTGGTTTCCAATCGTTCCGTCCGCGCCCTCGTGTTCCAGATCGCCGCGCAGATAAAGCGCAATGTGCTGTATTTCAAGCGTGCGCCCCTCTGCCATCACGGAGCTCAGATACGACCGAACGTTGCTGGAAAACGCCGATGTGGGAATGCGGTATTCATTGTCGAACCGACGAAAAGCGGAGGCGATGCGCATAAAGCTGCCGTCCAGATCGCCGTGCGTTGCGCTCATAAAGAGGAGCGAATCGTCAGTGCGCTGCTCGGCATAAATATTCTGCGGGATGCCGTAATATCCCTGCGCCCCGAAAATTTTCTGCCGATGGGTTGCGAGCACGTCAAACTGCCATTCATCGGTAATCTTCTGCAGAACGAGCCCGCCGGAATAGCGGTTAAAGTCGTTGGCGTCATCATCCACCCGCAGTGCTTTTTCGGCATCAATGAATCCGCCGACACCGGCGCTGAAAAACGACGCGCCCGCTCCGTAGCGCTCCTGCGTTCCGATACGCGTGGTGGTCTGTAGAAAATCTTCCAGCGGCAGAATCCGATAAACGGCGGTTCCGACCGGATAGCCCGAACTGTTTTTCAGCCCCACCCATGCCTCCGGCTCAGAGAGCAGGATCGCCGGAATGGGCAGATCGGCATTAAAATGAGCGGAGTACGGCGATCGCAGGTTGATTCCGTTCAGCGAAATCCCCGTTCCGCCATACCCGCTCGCCCGGATCAAAAGATCCTCTTGCGCTAATCCCTGCGACCGACTCAACAATTCAGGATTCTGAGCAAACGCCCCTGAGGACAATGCGACGACGGACAGGATGACGGAGAGTTTTTTCATTTAGGAGTCTTAAAACAGCGTCCCGGAGGGCATGTCGTTTTCGGCATTTTTATCCCACCAACGGCCCGGCTCCACGTCGACATATTTAATGCCTTTGGTCGTCATGCGGTTACCGCGCGACTTGACCCCTTTAACCGCAATGTCGGTCGGCGTAAACTTCTGCTGATTGATGCGCTGGTTTTTCGCCGGCTGGTATTTGACGTAAATGGCCTCCGGCGTTCCTTCGACCAACAGCTGGAGCTTCGATTTTTCGCCCTGCGTCAGATAATATTCTTTGTTCATAATCGCACCGCCGAGCTTAAAGCGCTTGAGATAGGTGATCCGATTGTCGGTGTATACCGCCGTGAAGAGCTTTTCGCGGTTGTAGATTTCGCAGCGCTCCAGATTGCTGTCCACAAAAAATTTATCCATCGGCGGAACAACCAGATATTTGCCGTCGGTCCAGATCAGCAACAGCTTGTCGAGCGACGAACATTCGAGCACCGTTTCGCCTTTCACCGCAGTACCAATGAACCCGTTTTCATCCTGCTTAATCTGAAGCTCGGTGGCGGTGAGCTCGCGAATCTCCACCTCCGTAAAACTCGTAGACTGGGTCAGCCGCGGATAATCCTCTTTGTATTCTTTGATCAACCGTTTGAGGTAGCGGATGGCATATCCGTTGAGCGCGCCAAGATTCTTTTCCACTTCATCGAGTTCGGTCAGAATATCCTCGATGTCTTTTCGGTTTTTGTTGATATCAAACAGGGAGATGCGCTTGATCCGCACGCCCAGCAGCATCTCGATATCTTCGTCAACAATCTCGCGCCTGAGCTGATGTTTAAACGGACGCAGTCCGTCGTAAACCGCCTGAAATACCGCTTCGAGCGTTTCGCACTCCTCGATGCGTTTATAGAGGCGGTTTTCCACAAAAATCTGCACCAGCGTTTTATTGTGAAAATCATCGAGCAGCTTGCCCTTGCGCAACAGCAGCTCTTTCTCAAGGATGATTAACAACCGGCTTGTATTTTCCCGCAGCACTTCATCCACGGTCATTTCCACCGGACGGTTTTTGCGCAGACAAACCAGTCGACTGGAAACGGACGTTTCACATTTCGTAAAGGCATACAGCGCCTGCACGGCCTTTTCCTGCGAGGCCCCCGGCGAAAGTGTCAGCTCGATTTCCACTTTTCCCGCCGTAAAATCATCGATTGCGCGAACCGGCACCTTTTTTTTCTTCACGGCATCTTCGATGGACGTCATCAGCACATCGGTCGTCACGCCGTGCGGGACTTCGGTGATGATCAGCCGGTTGTTTTTGTGCGGCTCAATCCGTGCGCGCAGTTTAATTTTACCGTTGCCCTTATTATATTCCGACACATCCATGAGCCCGCCGGTCTGAAAGTCGGGCAGAAGATGGAGTTCGACGGGCTCCCGTTTTTTTTCGCGAAGGATTTCAATCTGCGCCTCGAGCAGTTCAATAAAGTTGTGCGGCAGAATGCTGGTGGAAAGGCCGACCGCAATGCCGTCCGCACCGAGCATCAGCATAAGCGGGAGCTTCGACGGCAGCGAGACCGGCTCTTTATTTCGTCCGTCGTAGCTGGGAATCCATTCGGTCAGCTCCTTATTGAAAATTTCATTTCGGGCAAGATTGGTTAGGCGGCATTCAATATACCGCGAAGCCGCCGCACGGTCGCCCGTGTAAATGTTACCATAGTTTCCCTGACCTTCGATCAGATAGCGTTTATTCGCGAGCGTGACCAAGGCGTCGGCGATCGAAGCATCGCCGTGCGGATGATACTGCATGGTATGGCCGACAATATTGGCCACCTTAATAAAGCGGCCGTCATCCTTTTCCTTCAGCGCATGGAGAATACGACGCTGCACCGGCTTTAATCCATCTTCCAATGCCGGAATGGCGCGGTCGCAGATCACGTAGGAGGCATATTGGAGAAAGTTATCGTCAACCAACCGCTTGAGCGGACCGTGGTCGCCCCGCAGCGGATCAAACCTTATCTTGCCGTCGGAAGCAACTTCCCCGGCGGCGTCCGTTAAAGGTTCCCCGTCCTGAGCCATCCCCTCCAGATATTCTTCGTCCTGAACCGACTCTTCCTGCTTCCCGTTCAGATCGTCGTCACCGAACAGATTGAGTTCCTCGATTTGTTTATTGTTTGCCATATTCCATACAGTCTAACTTCGTTGAGAGCCGACCCAAAACGGTCGATCTCTGTTCATTTAACACGCCGTGAACCAGAAAAATCCGTACATTATCCAAGGCCCGAACGATGCTCAAACCATCTATCCATATAAATCCTACATCCCCATCTTTTTAAAGATGAACTCGGGAATGTGGCGGATCATGAGCATAATACAGCGCCACATCCAAAGGACGTAAACCACATTACGCTTTTTCTCCATCCCTTTATAAACGGCCTTGGCGACCTGCTCCGGATCAGCAGTCAGTATCCCCGGAAGCTCCAGCCCTTCGGTCATTTTCGTTCGGACAAAACCCGGCTTCACCGTCATCACATGCACGCCCTTAGGCGCAAGCCGATTGCGCAGACCGGAAAGAAAGGCCGTTAACCCGGCCTTGGCGCTGCCGTAAATATAGTTGCTCTGGCGCCCGCGATCGCCCGCCACGGAGCTGATTGCCGCAATTGCACCGCTGCCCCGCTTTTCAAAATCATCGGCAATCACGCTGAGCATCGTCGCCATGCCGGTAAAATTAATATCAATCGTCCGGCGGATATCCGCCGGATCGTTTCGCACCTTTTCCTGATCGCTCATATATCCAAACGCCGCCACCACGGCATCCGGTTTGGTTTTCAGCGATGCATAAAAGGCGGTATGGCCCTCAAAATCGGTTGCGTTAAACGTGTACGCGTCCACTGGTGCAGCGCTGCGGATCCGCAGATCGGCCGCGATCGTTTCCAGCATTTCCGGCTCCAGCGCCGCCAGCGACAGGCTCCACCCCTCGACAGCATACTTCTTTGCAATCGCCTGCGCCATATCCGACGTAGCCCCTAAAATCAGAACATTTTTCATAATAAACCTCATTATCTAGCCAAGTTCAATAAAACGATCTATTCAAACTTATCCATCCTTTTCATAGAATTTTTGACAGAACCTGCCTGTTCCCTAAAACCTACATCTGGGAACAGTCTTCCATAAGAAAAATGCACCTAACTTTTAGGGTTCGAAGGTACGGACATGCATAGATATACTCAACTGCAATTTTGAATTATTACGAAAAAAACAGAGCGAACCCCTCTTTCTGAGCAGAGATGGCGGACTCAAAATGCATGTAATATGTGAGCTGATTAGTAAAGGTTGCTCCGTATCGGCAGCATTTTCAGGAGTAGAAAACGGCCAGCCAGATTGTTTTTTCAGACGACGCGGTCGATTCCACGCGGTGGCGCTGATGCGCGGGAATGAGAAGATGGTCGCCCGGAGCAAGTTCGACGCGCTCAACCGCATGGTCCTTTTCCACTAAAAGCAGGGCCGATCCGGAAAGGAGCAAAACCCACTCATGCTGTTCCTGATTATACCAAAACCCCTCCGGCGAGGCGTGGCCGTCGGACACAATGCGCTCGACCTTCACGCTCCGACTCTCCGCCAACACCGTGAAGAGCTCTTCCGTCAGGGTGGATGGAATGTCGTTGAATAGATTCATGCTTCTTTCCTTATTTGGACCGGATAACAGCATTTCCCGGATCGGATTAAATACTCACTGTTCGGGCAGATCGATGAGGCTGAGCACTCGGCGATCGGCGGGGCCGAGGCGGCATTCGGTTTCGATCAGCTCTTCAATCACCTCCAAGACAGCGACGGCTTGGTGAAGGCGTTTTTCAAGTACGCGCAGGTTGATCCGCTCCAGATCGTCGGGGTTGCCGATTTCCGTCAAGTGCTGATCGCCCAGCGCCTGTTCGCCGACATAATCAAGGAGGCGACCGAGAATGCGGAAGAGATAGCGGCTCTCATCGTCGGGTAGGCGGGCAAGTATTTCGTCGCAAAAATAGGCGTAACAGATGGGCGGTCGTCCAACCTCCAGCGTGCACCCATCCACATCGATCCAGCCGTAGCGATCGTCCATGTCGGCGACAGATCGATCCTGTTTGCGGAGCAGCATCCGAAGAAAGGCGCTGTCGGCGACCTCCTCGCAAATATCCGCACGGCAGCAGCAGGCGGTGCACAGTCCGCACGTTTCGCTGAAAAAGCGGCTCATCAGCTCGCGGACTCTGCGCTCCAGTTCTACGTAGGGATCGATGATTTCTTCGATACATTTCATGGCGGCGGAATATGACGAGATTTGTCATCACCGCCAATCAGAAAATTCGGGTCTTCCGCCAAATCGGTGGAGAAAAAGTTGAGTTGACCATCAGATCCAGCGGCTCGGCGTCTTGATGCCGGATTCAGGGATATTTACTTGCAAATACTTGTTTTAAACAGCTGGTCGCGGTATCGCACAGTACATTGCAAATTATTGTTTATCCGTTATAATTCCATACCTTGCGGAAAGGAGCAGGCCATGAAAGTTCAACCGCTGAAAGCGTATAAACCACAACCCATGCCTATGCAGCGCGAGTTCGGCATGGATTCATCGTTCGAGAAACCTTCATCCAACCGCTGGCAACAGGCGGCACGGTTGGCCGGAAGCTGCGCCGCCCTCCAGTGGATGCTCAGCGGTGCGGCCGTGGCGGAGGAATCGGCAACCCCGGTTGTTCCGGTGGCATCAACGCCAGACAACGATCATCCTGAAAACTACGAAAAGCCGGCGGAACAGGTTGTTCCCAAGGTTATTCCTTTGCTGCAGGAAGCACTGGCCAACGATGGACGCGGTTCCCATGGGTGCATGGCAATCAACCCGCCGGCATTTCTTTCCGAAGACGATGCGCTGGACCTGATCCGCAAGGAGTTTGCCAAAGCGGGGCTCAAACTGGACAACCAGGCCCCGACCGTGGCGGATATCGCCACACCCGAAACTTCAACATCGCCATCCTCCGGCATCAACACAAAAAGTGGAGAAGGAAATCCAATCAACGAATCGCTTTCCCTTCACCCGCGCAAACCATTTCAATTTGATCTGGCCTTCAACAACCAGACCATCCGCATCGAATACATCGGGACACGGGACTATGAAACATGGCAAAAACCAATGTCCAGTATGTCCTCGATTTCGGTTTACGAACTTGCCGACACCGCTAATCGCCTGCGCGACAGCCTTGTCGCCCAGTCGGATCTGGAGCCGGGCGTCTACGGCATCTTTTTTGATCCGGTAGCAAAACCGGCAATATGGCCCAAACGTCCGAATACAAATAACATGACGAATGAGGAGCAGAACCTCGCGTGGCGTGAGTACCAAAGCGCATCGGCAAAGGCGGCCAAAGCAGCCGGGCAAGCCGCCCTGCAGAAACAAATCGATCATTTCCTCGCTGTGTTGAGAGAAGAAGGGTTGATCGAAACGCCCGCCCCCTAGCCACCGATGCATCTGACCCTACACCTTACCGAGCGCTGCAATATGCGCTGTCGATACTGCTATGAAAGGCGCGGATCGGCGGAAATGTCATTCGAGACCGCTACCCGGGCCATCCGCGAATGTGCTTGGGTGCCCAACAGCGGGATCGTTTTCTTCGGCGGCGAGCCCTTGTTGCGGCAGGAGCTGATCCTTGAAATCATGGCGTGGTGCGACGCCGAATGGCCGCACAATTTCCACTATAAAATCACCACCAATGGACTGCTGCTCTCCGAAGAATTTCTTCAAAACACCCGCAACCGATCCCTGACGCTGGCGATGAGTTTCGACGGACTCCCGGTTGCCCACGACAAATTTCGATTCGGGGCATCCGGGGAGGGAACCGCCGATGTACTCGAAAAGCAGCTTGAACTGCTGCTGAAACACGCACCCTATGCCCCGATCATGATGGTGGTGAACCCGGAAACCATCGGATATTTTTCCGAGGGCGTTGCGTGGCTTTACGACAAGGGCGTTCGCTATTTCATCGTTTCGCTGAATCATGCAGCCGAGTGGACGGATCGGGACATCGCCGCGCTCCGCGCCCAATACCGCAAGCTCGAAAAATGGATCCTTCAACTCTATCGCGACCGGAAGAAGATTTACTTTTCACCGTTCGACCGGGCGATCGCCAGCCGGGTGATGGAAAACTACTGCAACTCCTGCCGCTTCGGGAAGCGGCAGATTTCGGTTTCCGCCGATGGGCGCTACTATCCCTGCGTCCAGTTTGTTGGCGATCCGGACTATGAACTCGGTCAGGTCGGCAAAGGCGTAAATGCCGAGCTGCAGCAATCGTTGTTCGACCGGAACGAAGCCCCCAAGCAGGAATGCAAAACCTGCGCGCTGCAAAGGCGCTGCCATAACCATTGCGCCTGCCTCAACCGCCAATCCACCGGCGACTTCATGACGGTCTCGCCGGTCCACTGCGCCCACGAGCGGGTGCTCATTCCCATTGCGGACCATCTGGCGGACACGCTTTACCGCGAGCGCAACGCACTCTTCCTGAATCGATACTACAACCCGGCGTTTCCCATCATCTCCTATCTCGAAGATCTGGGCGGATAGTTCGTCCAATCCGTTTATGCGAGCCCTCGAAGGAACACGCCCAGCCATGCCGTGCTGGAGGATTATTCCTGCAGTGCGTCTTGTACCGTCTGCGCCAACTGGGCCAGGCGGAAGGGCTTTTGAATAAACCCGCGCAGTCCGGCCGATTTCATGGCCGCGACCTCGTCATCCCGGGAGAAGCCGGACGAGAGAATGACCCTGACATCAGACTGGATTTCTTTCATGGCAAGGAAGCAGTCCTTCCCGTTCATTTCGGGCATTATCATGTCAAGGATAACCAAATCAATCGTGTTGGACTTTTGTCTGAACAAGTCGAGGCCTTGTCTGCCGTTTTCTGCAATCAGAACCCGGTAGCCGAGGTTTTCGAGCATGGCCTGTGCTGTCGAACGCACATTGTTTTCGTCATCGACCAAAAGAATCGTTCCGGAGCCCCTGATGATTTGCTTCGGCGATTCCACCGCCTTCTTTTCCCCCTTTTCGGCCACAGGAAGCAGGATATGGAACGATGTTCCCGTTCCCGGCTCGCTGTAGACGTTGACAACTCCGCCATGTTGACGAATGGTTCCAAGCACGCTTGCCAAACCCAGTCCGGTTCCTTTGCCCGACTCTTTTGTCGTGTAGAAGGGCTCGAATATGCGCTTCATGTTTTCTTTCGGTATCCCGCACCCGGTATCCCGTATTTCTATTTCAATGAACGGTCCCGGTACAATCTCCATGGCGGTGGCCTTGCAGTAGCCGGAATCCAAGTCGCGATATTCAGCCGACACATAAATCCCCCCTCCCTCGGGCATGGCATGGCTGGCATTGATGAGGATATTCATGAAGGCGTTCTGCAACTGCGACGGATCGCCCATAACGGGGATTTCTTCATCCGGAAGATCGAGGGAGATGCGGATCCGCTTGTCAACCGTACTTTCAAAAAGCTCCACCGCATCGCGGAGAGGACGCATCGCATCGATCATGGAAGAGACGGTTGGTTGCTTGCGCGCAAAAGAAAGCAGCTTGCTCGTTAGACCCGCGGCCCGCTCCGTGTTATTGAGGATTATGCGAATATCTTCCTCGGGATCTTCCCCGCCGGCAAGGTCGGTCCGCAACAGTTCGGCCGCGCCCATGATGCCACCAAGCACATTGTTGAAATCGTGGGCGATTCCGCTGGCAAGCTGACCGATGGATTCCATTTTCTGCGCATGATTCAGTTGTTCCTGCAACGCCCTTTTTTCGGTAACATCCTTGAAGACCAAAACCGCTCCGATTGTATCGCCTGAAGCCGAGTGGATAAGAGAGACGGATTCTTCGATTTGGAAGGTACCGCCATTCTTGGATTCGAGCATGAGGTTGTCGAACGTTTCCTCTATTACGCCACGTTGAAGAGCATGCCCGATGGGGTTGATCACGCGATCCTTTTCGTCGGCCCGGTGGATTTTCAGCACCTCGGCAAGGGGGCGTCCCCGCGCATCGTCCTGCGTCCACCCGGAGAGCCGCTCCCCAACGGGATTCATCCTCGCAACGCGCCCTTCAAGATCGGTTACAACCACGCCATCGCCGATGGAATCCAGCGTTGCCCGGAGATTTTCTTCGCTTTCCCGCAGGGATTTTTCGGCAAGCCTGCGTTCCTCCGTCGCCAATATTTGTCCGGCAAGGGCGGCCATCGAGCTGGCAAAGGCTTGTTCATCCGGATGCCAAACCCGCTTGGGGCCTATGTGTGCGCAGGAAAAAAGCCCGATGAAGCGTCCTTCCTGTATGATTGCCGCATCCAGCAGGGAAGTGATGTGATTGGGGATGAACCAGCCATCCACCAACTCCTTCACGCGCGGATCCGTCAATACATCGTGCGCATCCACCCGCGTTTGCTGCCGCATCGCCTTTTGGTAGCTCGGATAATCATCCAGGCACAACGTGTTTCCCGAGGTATGGGTGTGGGTGCCGGCGACATACTGATCCATGTTGCGGATCTCATTCGTTGCCTCATTGCGGATCCAGGTTCCGACGCGCTCGACGCGGAGCGCCTTTGCCGTCTGCTCGGCCAGGACCGGGAGGGCCAGGGAGGCCTTTCCACTGGCAATCGCGTCACTTTCCGCGATTGCGGCCAGCGCCGCGCTTTGCGCCCGCATCCGTTCAATGGTTTCCTCGTTTTCGAGTGCAGCCAATTTCCGCATGGTAATATCGACGGTCGCACTGATATACGCTTTTTCCCCGTACCAATCGATCGCGGAACTGGACAGCAGGATCCAGCGATTTTTTCCCGGGGTGCGGAGATGGACCTCCTTCGCGGAAATATAGCCGGTTGCTTTCATTTCACCTATGAGCTCATCGCGATCTTCCGACGCAATGGTCCGGCCAAACATTTCCATCGTTTTATTGCGCAGTTCCTCGCGGGAGCAACCGGTTGCGTTGTAGTGGTATTGATTGGCCTCAAGAATATGGCCGTCGGCGTCGTTGATAAAGCATGAAAAAGGCAAGACATCAAAGAGTGTCCTGAACCGCGCCTCAGTCCGGG
Source organism: Pontiellaceae bacterium (assembly GCA_016937035.1). The sequence goes on along the minus strand of JAFGWS010000169.1, from coordinate 13,566 downwards.
TTACTTCTTCTTCTCCCTCGGCAATTTTCCGGGTCGATTTAATTGCAATGAGCGTAAGAAGACCAATCCCGCACCCCGCCGTCAGGAGGATGATGGCCAACACCTTAATCAGATTCCTCCGGAATGCAGACAAATAGTCCTCAATGTCGTCGACATAGACGCCGGTGCCGACAACCCACCCCCACGGCTCGAAATGACCCACATAGGATATCTTCGGTTTCACCTGGGTGCGATCATCTTGCCACTGCCAGAGATAGTCGACAAAGCCCTCTCCTTCGGGAGAGTCCGCCACCTGCACCATTTTCTGCAAAACGCTCCGAACATCGAACTCATCGATATCGTGAAGGGTTTCACCTTCCAGATCCGGGCGGTAGGGATGCATCACAATCGAGGGCTTCTTGTCCAGGATCCAGAAATATTCCTTCATGTCCCGGCCATATCGGGCATCCCGCATGCGCTGGATCGTTCTGGCTTTCGCCTCCTCCAGCGAGAGGGTTCCGTTGAGCACCTCGGTATGGCGGGACCCGATTTCGCTCATCGCCAATTGCATCATGTTCCGAACCAGTTCCCGGCGCTGGCCATATACATAGTCTCGCACTTGCGGCATGAGACTGAGAAAAATAACGCCGACCAGCGCACCGATTGTCAGCAATGCAATGCCCGCAATTCCCAAGGATGATATGCGTCGATTGGTCTTCATCTTCATGCTCCTATTGCCGGAATGGGATCCATTCCATCCTGGTTCCACCGTCAAACCATTAACCTTGCGCAACGATTCGTCAACGTTCGTCAGGTGTATATGGCATTGATGTTAGGATCATAAATAACACAAATCAAGCGACATATATCGCCGCATATCCTCTTGCGCCTGTTATGCGAGTCCCTTCAGAAATGCGCGCATGTTTTCGCTGCTCACTCCGGGCGGCATGCCGCCGCCGCAGGAAAGGATGATTCGGGAGGGATCGTCGAGCGATTCCATCAACGCGCGGGTGGCCTTTTCCACTTCATCGGGCGTGGCGGAGGCCAGTACATCACGCGGCGGCAGGTTGCCCAGCATGGTGACGCGGTTGCCCGTGACCGCTTTCAGTTCATTCAGGTCGACTTCGAAGCCCATGTTGAACAGGTTGACGCCGATTTCGGGCAGGTAGGGTGCCGAAACCTTGCAGGGGGCATCGTTGTGCAGGAATTTCACGGAAACGTCTTTGTCGTACAGCTCTTTGAAATAGGGGAGACCGAAGGTCCGGAATTCTGTGTCGCCGATGAAGCCGATGATGTCGTCGAGCAGGAAGATGCCGTCGATGGTCGGGAACGTTTTCATCTGCAGGTCGATCCAGGCGTTCAGGAAATCGGTGATGATCCGCATCAGCCGGTGGGCGCGGTCGGGCGTCATCATCATCGCCATCAGGAATTCCGTGGAGCCCATCAGGTAGCTGGCAATGTTCAGCGGTCCGCGGGCGACGGCGAAACGGATATTGTGACCGGCTTCCTTGATCCTGGGTTCCGCCAACCGGAGGCGGTTGAGTACAAACGGCAGCAAGCCGTCGGTTTCCGGATTCGGGACTTCCAGGGAATCGATCTCCTCGGCGGAATGGATCACCTTGTGGGCGTGGGGGAATTCGTTGATCGGAAAGCTGCACCGGGCGCCGAAGGCCGACGGCTCGGTACACATGCCGTATTCGGACCAGAAACCCGGAAGGAACATCGTGTCCGGAAATTCGCGGATCGCCTTCAGGTTGGCTGCGAGCCAGATTTCGTCGTTGCTGAAATAGTCGATTATGTTCACGCCATACCAGTTCGGCAGCCAGGGGCAGTCGATCACAAAGCCGGACGGCAACGTTGGTTGGGTTTCGCCGCGGATGACGGCCAGTAGGTTGTTCCATTGTTGATCTGTCATGGTCTGAATCCTTCCTGATGGTTATTTAAAGCTGTTTTTGTTTCCGGTATGCGCACCGGTCGTCGGTGCAGACCGCGCAGGCATAGTCGGCCCGTTGCAGTCCCTTGCCAATCCCAATGATCGCGCTGATCGATTTGCGGGGCTGCATGAAAGCCGAATCCTGGAGCCGTATGCCGCAGAACGCCTCCGGCAAAAGCCGGAAGAGGTCGTGCTGCTCCTGGACATTCCAACCGCAGTAGCCCGGGCTGAATCGGTTCGTCACGCCAAGGCCTTGCGCGGCGAATTTGTTCTCCAGATGGCGATGGACCGTTTCCGCCGTCTGCTCCGCCAACACCGATGCCGCAGTATCGGCGATGAAACCCAGGGCCGGTTCCCTGTCCTTCAGCCATTGCGCCGCCCGGGTTTCCGGCTCAGGGCCGATGGTGCAAACCATCAACGCGGCCTGATCGGCACCTTTCAATTGCCGGGAAATGATTCCGCCGGTTTCGAAATGATGGTTTCCAAGGCGCACACCGTGGTTTTTCGAGGAGTCCACTTCAAGGGGAAGCAGACGGTAGCCGGCCCGGAATTCGCACAGGTCGTGTATCTCTTCCGCGGTTGATGAAACCAGCTCCGCCATGCCCGCCGGAGGTTTCGCATCCCGGTATCCGAGGGCGCGGAGCAGCTCCGCCATGTCCAGCGGCACGGCGCCCACGGGTACGTCAACGATTGTGCAATTCCCTGCGGCCGAATGTTCTGTAAGCGGCGGGCTCATGCGCGTCGGCGAACGGCCTCCACCATGAGACGGATATGCTCCGGGGTCGTGCCGCAGCACCCGCCGATGATGTCGGCGCCGGACGCCAGCAGCGCATCCACCTTCCCGGCCATCGATTCCGGCGATTCGGGGAAGACCGTCTGGCCGTCGCGTATGTCGGGCAACCCGGCATTGGCGTGGATCAGCACGGGGAGCCGCGTACCGGTCGCCCGGATCCGGGTCACGATTTCGATCATCTGGTCGAATCCGTTGCCGCAGTTGCTCCCGATGATGTGAGCGCCTGCCGCAGTCAAGGCTTTCACCATGCTTTCGACGGATACCCCCATCATGGTCTTGAAATTGTTGTCGACCGTCCGGTCGAAAGTGAAGGTGCAGGCTACATCCAGACCCGTGGACAATGCGGCCTTGACGGCCAGGGCCGCCTCGTCGATGGCGGACATCGTCTCCACCACCAGCGCATCCACTCCACCGTCCTTTAGGGCCTGCGCCTGCAAGAGAAACCCGTCCAATACCTGCTGTTCGGACACATTGCCCATCATCAGCATTTCACCGGTCGGCCCGATGGAGCCTGCGACCAGGCAATCGGCGCCCGCGGCTTCCCGCGATATTTCCGCCGCTTTCCGGTTCAGTTCCTCCGCCCGGTCGGCCAGCCCGTAGTGGCTCAGCTTGATGGGACTGCCGCCGAAACTGTTGGTCAGGATCAGGTCGGCACCCGCCTCGACATAGCTGCGGGCGATGGTCAGGACATCGCTGCGATGGGTGTCGTTCCACAGTTCCGGGCAGTCGCCGGCTTCCAGTCCGCGCTGATAAAGAAAAGTTCCCCAGGCTCCGTCCGAAACCAAAACCTGTTTTTCCGCCAATATATCCAGTAGTTTTCCCATGGTAATCTCCTTCCTGTTCATCCCAACGTGTTCAGTAGATGCACGGTCTCCTGCGGATCGGCGGCATAGCCGTCGGCTCCCATCTCTTCAGCCGCCTTGTGGCTCAGCGGGGCCCCGCCCACGATCACCAAGGTGTCGGCATGCAGCTCCTTGATGCGCTTTACGGTCGAGGCCATGTTGGCCATGGTGGTGGTCAGCAGGGCGCTCAGGCCGACCACGCAGCCCGGATGCTCCTCAATGGCTTTGAGAAACTTGTCGGTCTTTACGTCCACGCCCAGATCGATCACCTTCCAGCCGTTGCCCTCGACCACCATCGAGACCAGATTCTTTCCGATATCATGCAGGTCGCCGGCCACGGTGCCCAGCACAAAGGTTCCCTTGGTCTTGATGTTTCCCGCCTGGAAAAACGGCTTCAGGTGCTCCATTACGGCATTCATGGCGCGAGCGGCCATAAGGAGCTCCGGCACGAAGACCTCGTTGCGGCTGAACTTTTCGCCGATCCGCTCCATTGCGGTATTGCAGGCTGCGAGGATATCATCGGGGGATTCGCCCGACTCCACCGCCGCGCGGGCATATTCATCGGCTCCATCCTGATTCATCATATCCGGCGGATAGGGAGCATTCTTATCGACTTTGCCTCGCTCGATGCAGAGGCAGATTTTATTCATTATTTCACTCATTCGCTTTCCTATTCTAATTATGCCACGGCTGATCGGCATTTTATGAACGAAATTGGATCGGAGAGCCAGAACGTTTTTGTTTCATCACGCTGAGCAAGGTGGAGTAATTTCCATTATTCTGCATGCTCTTCCCCCAGCAGAATACGCAACACCAGATTGGCCTGCATGTGGGCAGCAATGCCGACGCGCGGCGCCATCAGACCACAGCCGGGTTCCGCCCCTGTTTCGAGATCGCCGACCACATAAATCTGTCTGCCCATTTTGCGCACCCCAATGCGTTCTCCGAGGCCGTAGCCCGCCACACCGGAGGCCGCAACAATCGGCTTCCCCAAAAACGATTGCAACAGCATCGCCTTCTGGTCTGCTCGGTCAAAAGCTTCGACCAACACATCCACCTCTCCAAACAGCGCCATACTATTTTCAGCCGTTACCCGAACGCATTGCGCTTCGACCTGCACATATGGATTAATGCGCCGGAGGTTTTCCTCCAGCGCCGATGCCTTTGTTTGCCCGATTTGGTCGATAAAATAGTGCTGCCGATTCAGATTGCTCGGCTCCACCACATCAAAATCCGCCAGAATCAATTTCCCGACGCCGATGCGCGTCAGCGCTACGGCAACCGCAGAACCCAGTCCGCCCAATCCGGCAATACCGACTGCCGACTGTTTAATCCGCTCATGCACATCCGGTGTATGCCGCGCCATAAGCAACGCCTCAAGCTCTTCCGCCGGGGGCACTTCACCCCGCCGAATCAGCGTTACGCAATTCCCCTCCTTCAGCACCACATCATCCTCTATCGCCGCACCGTTACAAATCAATACATCCGCGCCCGGCTTTTCCTGATTACGCAGAGCAAGCAACGTCATTCCATCCGTAACGCTGATCCATCGTTCATTGAGTTGAATATTCACCGTACGCCCCTTTTTTCCTTCTCAAAAACCCTTCAACATGGTTTTCAGCCTGCGTTTGTCGACCATCCTATTTAAATTCATACGACGAATCAACGCTGCATAATCACCATAATCAAACGGCTGGGCTTCATGGAAGAGACGGATCCGGGCTGTATGCTTGAGGCATGGAAGCTTTATTCGCCCAAGACGGGCATCGAGAACTGCTTCAAGAACCTGCTGTTCGATCTGGCCGGGCATCGCCCGCCGCAGGGAAACTTTGCGTCTCACAGTAAAAAGAGGTTAGAAACAAGCGATTTAAGGGTGTGCAACACGCAGGGTGCCGGGAATATTCAGGCCAAGCGGCAACCCGTACGAAAAAAACGCCCCCGCATTTTGCGAAAACTCTTGCCTTCGATTATATCGATCCGGAATTTCGCGGTGCAGAGGGGTAAACGGTAAGATTGGGTTTTTTTGCAGAGAATATGAGCGATCTTGACAATTGAAAGCGATCTGACTAGAACTGGTTACAAAGAGGCCAAAGAGGTTCGACCAAGGTTCAGGGCGGGTGCCCTGTTTGTTCGGAGGAGGTTTTCTTGGGCGGATATCGCTTGGGGCAGAGCCGCGATAGACCGCTGTATTAGATTCATAAAGGGGAATGATGATGAAAGGTGTATTTGCCGGTTTAGCCGGTCTTGCCGTGCTGGGGTTGGCTTCATGCGGAACAACGGGTTCCAATCCGGTTTTGAGTATTGAGGGGGGTAAGATTATCGGTGTTGAAACAGAGACCGAAGGCGTAGTGGCCTATAAGGGCGTTCCTTTTGCAGCTCCGCCGGTCGGCGAACTGCGCTGGAGAGAACCGCAGCCGGTGGTGCCGTGGGACGGCGTTAAAACGGCGGATACGTATGGCGCAGCGTCTTATCAGGTGACCTGGGACCCCAACAGTTTTTACGGTAGAGAATGGGGCGCCAGCGGATCGGTTCCGTTCGATGAAGACTGCCTCTATCTGAATATCTGGACGCCGGCGGCCGGTAAAACCAATGAAAAACTTCCGGTGGCCATGTGGATTCACGGCGGCGGATACCGCGAAGGCTTCGGTTTTGAGCCCGAAATGGACGGCGGTGAAGAGTGGGCCGAGCGCGGTGTTATTCTCGTGCAGATTACCTACCGCCTCGGTGTATTCGGCTTCTTCTCGCATCCGCTGCTTTCGGAAGAGAGCCCCAACGGCGTTTCCGGCAACTATGGTGTAATGGACCAGGCCGCTGCGCTGAAGTGGATTCATGACAACATTGAGCAGTTCGGCGGCGACCCGGACAACATTACCATCTTCGGCCAGAGCGCCGGGGCCGGCAGTGTTCAGACGCTGTGTGCTTCGCCGAAATCGCGCGACCTGATTGCCAAAGCCATCAGCATGAGCGGCGGCGGTTTGAGCGGCGGTGCAACGGGAGGCGGCATGATGCGCGGTGGAATGAGCGGCGGAACACTCGAATCCGCTCAGGCGTCCAACAAAGCGATGATGGACCGTGCCAACAAGACCACGCTCGAGGAAATGCGCGCCTTGTCGTTCGACGAATTAACGCAAATGGCCCAAACCGGCGGCCGCATGTCCTATATGCCGATCGTTGATAATTATTTCCTGACCGGTTCCTTCAGCGATATGGCCCGCGCAGGTGAAATTCCGGACGTTCCCTACATGTTTGGATTCACCGCCAACGACATGAACGACATGACCAAGCCGATTCAGGATTTCGCCACGCTGCGCAATGAAACGAGCGATCAGCCGGTCTATGCATATCTGTTCTCCCGTCAGCTTCCGGGCGACGAAAGCGGTGCGTTCCACTCGTCGGATCTGTGGTACATCTTCCACTCCTTCCGTCACAGCTGGCGTCCGTTCACCAAAGGTGACAACGAGCTGAGCCTGAAGATGGTCGATTACTGGACCAACTTCGTGAAATACGGCGACCCGAGCGGTAAGGATGGCGGCGAATGGACTGCGTATACAGCAGAGTCGCCCAAGTTCATGGTGCTGGATGCCGGCGAAGAGAGCGCTTCCTTCGAAATGACCGAAACGCCCAAATTCCTTGGAGGCGGCTTCCCGCGCTAGAGCTGGAATTAAGGAATGCGAAAAATGTAGGGCGGGAACGGTTGAATAAACCTTCCCGCCGCGGCTGGAAGGGCGTTGCCCGTTCCGGCCCTGCAAAAATAGATGATCTAACCGAGTTTCGGCTCCGTGATCTGTGGCGAGGAAGAAACAAATCCTCGCCATTTTTTATCAAGGTTTGCAGTTCAGCCTTTAGGCGGTCTGAAATACGAAGACTGGAGAGGGACACGTTAAAACGTGAACTACAAACGGGGCCGCAGACTAAAGTCTGAACTACAAACGGGGCCGCAGACTAAAGTCTGAACTACAAACGGGGCCGCAGACTAAAGTCTGAACTACAAACGGGAGATTCTCGCTTGGACAATCTTGTCGTGGAAGCGACGGCCTCGTCGCTTGAAAAAGATGATCGTAGATGCGACGGCCTCGTCGCTTGCGGTTTTTCGGAGGGGTGGCCGGCAACGAACGGTGCATGGATTTTAGGCAAAATGATTTTGAGGCAGAATGGCTTTTTTTAGGGTTGGCGTGATTTTTCTAACCCGTGTGTTCCGAGAAACAGAAGGATTGCTGTGGTGGAAGTTGTATTAATCGATCAACATTTTGTAGCGGTGAATAAGCCGACGCGGATGTTAGCGGTTCCGGGGCGCGGGGCGGATAAGCAGGATTGTCTTTATCGTCGCGTCTGTGCGCTGTTTCCCGATGCGCTGGTGGTGCATCGGCTGGATATGGAAACGTCCGGCGTGGTGCTTTTCGCGCGGACGCCGGAGGCTCAGCGTAATCTCTCTCTGCAGTTTGAAAAGCGGCAGACGCAGAAGCAGTATGTCGCGATTGTCGAGGGTCTGGTTGCGCAGGATGAGGGTATGGTGGAATATCCGCTGCGCAAGGATATGACGCAGCGTCTTCCGCCGAAGCACCTCGTGGATTGTGTGCGTGGAAAAAAGGCGCTGACGCGCTGGCGGGTGGAGGAGCGGGGTGCGACAACGACGCGGATGGCGCTGTTTCCGGAAACGGGGCGCTCGCATCAGTTGCGGGTGCATATGCAGAGCATCGGGCATCCGATCTTCGGCGACCCCATTTACGGCCATGCGGCGGAGCGGTTGATGCTGCATGCGCAGATGCTGGCGTTTGCGCATCCGGTGGACGGAGCACCGATCCGGATTGAGTGTCCCGCTCCGTTTTAAGGAGCGGTTTGACTTGGGTGGATTAGCCTATTGCTCCGGCGGTTAAATGTTGGGATTAACCGCAAAGGAACACAAAAGACACAAAGACCAAAGAGCTTGATTTTCAGCGTTCTATGCGTTCTTTCGCGGTAAAAAATAGTACATGATTCACGGTATTTAGTTGTCGGATCTATAGATTCGGATAGGGTCACGGATTCACGCAGAGGGACGCTGATGGCTCCTTTCGTTTTTAATCCGTGTTTATCCTGTTCATCTGTGGTTCATATCTGTTTTCACCGTCAGGAGCGGCCGTTCATCTTGCGGTCCCACTCATAGGATCGGGCGGTGACTTGATCCTCCATGCGCTGGATGCGTCGGTTGAGACTGGCAAATTTTTCATGGATATTCCGAACGGTATATTTGGGCGCGGAGGTGTAGGCCTCATAAAAATCCTTTTCTGAAGGATCCTGGAAGGAGCGCACGGGACTGGGTTTCATTAAGGCCGCCGCGACGATATAGAGGATCAGCACGGGCCATGCGCCCGACATACAAAAGCAGGCGACTGCTGCAATGCGCACCCAGAACGGACTGATGCCGAAATATTCCGCCAGACCACCGCACACGCCCAGCCATTTGGCGTCTCTGGATCGATAGGGACCGTCTTTTCTTCCAAAATTCATGACCGCTCCTTTTTGTTGGTATCGAAGAGGATGGTTTCGAGGTTTTCGACGCGCCGTTCCATTCGTTCAAGGCCGTGATAAATATCCTGAATCATCCGTGTTTGTTCGGGGTCCTCCTTGGAGGACCGTTTTCTCATAACACCGCCGATGGTCCCGCATATAATCGCCACAATCGGAACGCTGAAAACCATTATTACTGCCACTACTCCAACCATAGCATCATTCATTAGATCTGCTCCCTCGCTGTCAATTTATTCCGCTTCGTCCTTCATTTCACGGGCTTTATATTGCGTATTCTTCAGTCCGGCAAGTTCTTCCTCAATACGCTCATCGGTGGTCAATTGCGCAAATTTTTCTTCAAGCGATGGGTCGGCTTTGGGGTTGACCAGATCCGCCTCAGCCTCCATGCGGTCAATACGGTGTTCCAGCTTGTCGAAGCGTTCAAAAGGGCCGGCCCCGTTATAGCGGCGAATGCCCTGTTGTGCGCGCTTTTTTCCGGCGGCATGGTTGTGCCGCTCAATGAGTGCGCGCTTCTTTTCGCGGGCGCTTTGAAGCTTGGATTCCAGTTCACCGATGTCGTGGCGATACTGCTCAATCAGCTCGTTCAGCTGGCTCTCTTCCTTTTCAAAGCTCTCCGTCTGTTCCTGAAACCGACGTTTTTCGAGCAGGGCTTCGCGGGCCAGGTCGTCTCTTCCTTTGGATACGGCCAGCGCCGCGCGATCGGACCAGGTTTGGATCAGCGCAACGATTTCATCCTTTCGACGCCCGAGCCGCTTGCTGTTGGCAATCACGCCGGCGCAGGACGATTTCAGCTCAATCAGGGTGTCTTCCATTTCGCGGATCATCATTTTGATCATTTTTTCGGGATCTTCGGCTTTATCCAGCATAGCGCCGATGTTGGAGTTCACGATATCTCTGAATCTGGTAAAAATGCCCATTCTTAACCTCCGTTGTTCATTGGGTTGGCCATTATAATAACAAAAAGTGTGCCATCCGGTCATGGTTTTATAAGTGCATGGATTGAAGCAAATAATGTGAGTTGACATGTTTTTCGCATGTGTTATATATGGCCGCAAATAGGCAGGAGATGCAAAAATATGGCAAATAAAACCACATCGATAAGCGAGGCGCTTGGGGAGTCGGAAGCGTTTCTGGATTTTCAATCGCGTCTCGCGCAAGTGGCTCCGGTGGAACGACCGGTTTTGTTGATCGGTGAGCGCGGTACCGGCAAGGAGCTGGCGGCCAGTCGGCTGCATTATCTTTCACGGCGCTGGGACGGTCCTTTTGTGACGCTCAACTGCGCTACGCTCAGCGCTTCACTGATTGAGGCCGAGTTGTTCGGCCACGAAAAAGGGGCGTTTACCGGTGCGGAAACGCAGCGGGCGGGACGCTTTGAAACCGCCGACGGCGGCACGTTGTTTCTGGACGAAATCGGCATTATCCCCATTCCGGTTCAGGAAAAGATTCTTCGCGTGGTGGAATACGGCTCCTTCGAGCGTGTCGGCGGATCCAAGCCGATTGAGGTCGATGTGCGGATTGTCGGAGCTACCAATGAAAATCTGGCGGCCATGGCGGAGCGTAATGAATTTAAGCGAGATCTGCTGGATCGCCTCTCGTTTGAGGTGCTCTTTCTGCCGCCGCTGCGGGTGCGCAGCGAGGATATTATGCTGCTGGCTGAACATTTTGCCGCCCGCATGGCGTTTGAGCTGGGGTATGAAGAGGTGCCGGCTTTTTCAAACAGGGCCGTCGGGCTGCTCAAGCGTCATTCATGGAAGGGCAACGTGCGCGAGCTGAAGAATGTGGTTGAGCGGGCCGTTTATCAGTCGGAAGGCGAGATTATTGATCACATCATATTTGATCCGTTTGTTTCGCCCTATCCGTTTGAGCCGCTGACGACGGAGGTTTCGTCGCATCGTCCAGAGAAAAGCCAAGAGCCTGAAGTCGAGCCGATTAAACTCGATCAGCCCTTCAAGGAATCGATTCGGCAGCATGAAATCCGGTTGGTGCGCTCTGCACTGGAGCGGGCCCGATTTAATCAGCGCAAGGCGGCTGATCTGCTGCAGCTCACCTACGACCAGTTTCGCGGGCTGCTCCGTAAGCATCAGGGGGAGTTATAGTGTTTTGCACGGCTTAATGGCTCGGAACCGCAGATGAACGCCGATGGACACGGATGATTAGAATTTATCAATATCTGTTTTTATTCATTTGGCTGTAGGAATTTATGGTGGAGAAACCGGGATTTTTTTGAGCGGATTACAGGATGAACGCGATGAAGAGATGTTTTGAAATGGTATCCAAATCATCCTGTTATCCTGTCAAAAAGCGTTCACTCGCAGTCTCGTACATGCGAAACATTTTTTTGCGAAATGATGGCTCGGCAAGGCGATGAGCGGACGCTAGGTTTTCCGCGCTTAAAACTTAACCCCCCAAACCCCATTTTGATGTATGAACGATTTACTCTACAAAGGCCGTTTTAAGGGTCTCGATATTGCGTTTACGTATGCCGTTTCAACGCAGGCGGTGAATGAAGCGGTTGTGCGGCATAACTGCGATCCGGCGGCGGCGCATCTGCTGGGCCGCGCGATGACCGGCGGGCTGCTGGCGGCCGCATTGCTGCCGGAGGAGCGGCGGCTGAACCTGAGCTGGAAATACCGTGGTGCGCTCAAGACGATTGTGGTGGATGCGGGGCAGGACGGTACCGTGCGCGGACTCATTTCGCCGACGCAATTGAGCGATCCGACCGACGGAAACGATGCGCTCTACGGAGAGGTCGGCCAGCTGCAGGTGATCGTTACGCATAACGGCGCGATGGTGAACTCCGGAACAACGCCGATTTCGCTGCATGATGTGGTGGACGATCTGGCGTATCACTATTGCATTTCTGATCAGGTGGAAACGGGGATGAGCGCGATGATCGGCTTTAATCCCGATCCCGAAAATCCGGTGCATTTGTGTCAGGGTTGGATGATTCAGGCGCTGCCGGGGACCGACCTTGAGCGCTTTGATCGGATTCGTCAGCGCATGGAGGGCTCGGGATTCCGGGAACTGCTGGGGCACGAAAGCGAGGCGGACGCTTATTTTGAGCAGATTGCAAAAACGCTGGTGGGGGATGAAACGGAATTTGAAGGCATTTATATGGAAGTCTGTCCGCCGCCGCGTTTTGCCTGTACGTGCAGCAAGGCAAAAATGGGCGCTGTGCTGCGCAGTATTCCGATTCCTGACCGAATGACCATCGTGAAGCGGAACGAACCCATCGGCATCAGTTGTCAGTTTTGTGCGGAGCGGTATGAAATGACGATTGAGGAGTGCATCGCGGCGTGGAACACAAAGCCGGAATAGGTCGGGAGAAGGTGCGTGTTCGGTAAAGGGGGCAGGAAAAGGTGCCATTCCGTTCGTTGTGGCATTTTTACCTTCATTTGCTGACCCGATTATCTGATCTCTTCTCAAATACCGACACCGTTCCGCATCTGTAAAATTATCTGCCCGTTGTTCAAAAGCGGGTTCCCTACGATGAAATGCACTACTTGAGCGTATTAAAGAAACGAGGTTCTTCCATTTCGAAAACCATCGCAGAACACCCTGATACTGTGAGGTTAAACGGCCCTGTAGAAAGTCAGTTTTCAGGTTGACAGAGAACCTCAGATGGCTGGTTGGGAGTTTTCATTCTATTATTCCCGAGTAATTTTCTTTCCTGTGAGGTCTGCCATAATGGCTTTTCCATTCTCTCCAAATTCAATTGTCCAAAATTGACTAGGTGCATAATAAAAAATAATGGAGTTTTCCTTCACTTCACGCCGCATAATATCACTTGTGCAATTAAGCACTTCTTGTTTAGTAAGCTCTCGATTTAGACATATTCTGGCAGCCTTCTCCGCCATATCATACGTACTATATGTTTGAAGAATATTCTTCTCTGCCACTGTAAGTCTATCAAGATGAGATTGTTGAGAAACACAACCAAAGATAAATAATGGGAAAACCAATGTCATGACGTATCTATTCATTTTCACTCCCAACGATTAGGGTTTTATCCCTCCTGCTTCTCACAAATATTCTCATGACCAAAGCAGGTTAGACAGCAGGATATAAGGGCACCCGCATGGCGGCATTTTTTTGGACTGATGCACAAGCATACCCAACCTATTTCTGGGGATCGTATGCTCTCCTTGCCGATGTTCCAATTCTTTTTATCGGCATCTTGTCAAGGAGTTGGGGATTTTGGGCGTGTCCGGATTAGAGGTTATCGCGAGAGTGCATCGCCGGCGCGTAGCGCAGGCTGTACTGATTAACGCCGCCGTCTCCTTCACTTGGGAAATCGCTCATAATCGTACTCCTAATCTTATTCGTAATCCGACTCGCTTCATCGGCGGGGGATTAAGATGAAGAGTAGGATTAGGCTGAAGAGCAGCGAATTGGAAATCATCCTGCCCTGAAATCATTTTGCCAAAAAAGTGGCGCAGCCATCAGGAGTCGAACCTGAAACCTCCTGATTCGTAGTCAGGTGCTCTATCCAATTGAGCTATGGCTGCGCT
>JAFGWS010000168.1 GCA_016937035.1 Pontiellaceae bacterium | reverse complement strand
GTTTGTGAAAAAGTCATAGCGCATGGCCTTTGAGCTCCAATCTATTGTTCCATGGGGCCGCTCCTTCGAAGAATATCGAGCCATGTTCGCCCTCTCCGATGCTGATCTCACCAAACAGATCCTCGGTTGCGCCGACGGCCCGGCCAGCTTTAATGCAAAACTGACGCAATTCGGTGGCCGTGTCGTTTCCATCGATCCGCTGTATGCCTTCGGCAGGGATGAGATCCTTTCCCGCATCAACGAAACATTTGATCTTGTGCTGGAGCAAGCGCGGAAAAACCAGACCGAGTTTGTGTGGGAGCATATTTCCAATATCGAGGAACTGGGGCGCATCCGCATGGATGCCATGAACGACTTTCTTGCGGACTACGCAGCCGGGCGCAGGGAACAGCGCTATCAGCCGCAAAGCTTGCCCGTGCTGACGTTTCCCGATAAGTTTTTCGACCTTTGCCTCTGCTCCCACTTTCTGTTTCTATACAGCGAGCATCTCAGTCTCGACTTTCATCTGGAAGCCCTTAAGGAACTCTGCCGGGTCGCGCGTGAAGTACGAATATTTCCTCTGCTCCAGCTTGGTGCAACTCCGTCGCCCCATCTCGATCCCATCTGTGAATATTTCAGCGCGTCAGGATATGAGATTCTACTGGAAACGGTCCCTTATGAATTTCAGCGAGGAGGCAACCGGATGCTCAGAATTCACATGAATTCGTAGGGATTTCAGGCTGGCGTATAACGTTTGTCCGAATTAATCCAGATCTGGAATAGTCAGAATTTCGGCCTTATCTTTGCCGACAGCAACGGTGTGCTCAAAGTGTGCGGAAGGTTGACGATCGGCAGTGATTACTGTCCAACCGTCTTGGAGTGTCTGGGTTCGGTGAATACCGAGGTTTATCATCGGCTCAATGGCCAAGGTCATTCCGGATTTAAGAACAGGACCTTTTCCGGGAGGGCCATAGTTTTTAATCTGCGGTTCTTCGTGCATTTCGCGGCCGATTCCATGGCCGACAAAGTCCCGCACCACCGAAAATCCGGCCCCTTCTGCCAATGATTGAACCGCGTGAGAAATATCGGAAAGGCGGTTACCTTCCACCGCTTTTTCAATGGCAACTTCAAGACATATCCGGGTCACATCCAATAAGCGCTGCCACTGCGGATGAATATTTCCGGCCGCGACTGTAGTCGCAGTATCGCCAACAAAACCGCCGTAGGTCAGACCAAAATCAATACTCACGACATCGCCGTCACGAATGACTCTCCGCCCGGGAATACCATGAACAACCTCTTCATTGATCGATGCACAGATATGCCCAGGGTAACCGTGGTAACCGTAGAATGCACAGATTCCGTCCTCTTTTCGGGCAAGTTCTGCCGCATATTCATCGAGCTCCGCCGTCGTGACGCCGGGAGCCACTTTAGCGGCTACCTTATGAAGAATCGTTGCCGTTTTACGGGCGCTGATGCGCATGGCATCCAGTTCGGAGGCATTCTTAATAATGATGCCATTACGCCGGGACATGATTAGTCCAACTGCTCCATTACATCAGCGCGAACATCCGCGATGCTTTGGTTGGCATTTACCTCGCGAACGAGCCCTTTTTCGGCATAAAAATCAATCAGCGGAGCCGTTTGTTCGGCATAGACCGACAAGCGGTTCACAATAGTTTTCTCGTTGTCGTCCGAGCGCTGAACAAGTGTTGCGCCATCGTTATCACACACTTCGCCTTTTTTCGGCGGATTATAGAGCATATGATAAACCGCGCCGCATTCCGGACAGGAACGTCGGCCGGAAAGCCGTTTGACAATGACTTCGTCGGGACATTGCAGCAGAACCACATGTTCCAGCGTTCCATTTTCAGAGGCAATAAGTTCATCCAGCTTTTGGGCCTGAATCAGCGTCCGGGGGAAACCGTCAAAAAGGAACATCGCAGAACCTTCAAAACTGGAAATCAGATCGTGAATCATTCCAACGACCACATCGTCGGGAACGAACATGCCCTGCTCCATCAGCGCTTTGGCTTCGAGACCCAAGGGAGTCTGCTCCTTAATCTGTGCGCGCAGGAGATCGCCGGTCGAAACGTGATGATACCCCTGTTCCGACATGACTTCTGCAACGGTGCCTTTGCCGGCGCCAGGAGGTCCCAAAAGAACGACTGCCTTCATCGTCTACCGCGCATCTTACCTTTTTTAAGGAAACCGTCATAATGGTGCATCAGCAGATGCGATTCGACCTGACGCATGGTATCGAGCATCACCCCGACCATAATCAGCAAGCTCGTACCGCCGAAGAATGAAGCGATGGTCCAGTTAACATTAAACGATCTGTTCATAATGTTCGGCAGAACCGCAATCACCGTAAGAAAAATTGCGCCGGCCAATGTCAGACGTGTCATTGCACGGTCGAGATAATCGGCGGTCGGCCGCCCCGGACGAATGCCGGGAACATATCCACCCCGACGTTTGAGGTCATCCGCGATTTGTACAGGATTGAACTGAGTTGCAACCCAGAAGTAGGAAAAGAACAGAATCATTAGACCAAAAAGGAAGAGATATAAACCGGACACAGGGAAAGACTGAGCCCACTCTCTTGCGCCTTTCCAAGGCATCCAGTTGGCAACCGCTGGAATAATCTGAAGGATAGCCGAACCAAAGATAATCGGCATCACACCGGAATAATTCACACGCAGAGGAAGGTGCTGAGTTCCCCCCTGCATCGGCTTCCGTCCAACCATACGTTTTGCAAACTGAACCGGCACCTTCTGCTGAGCCTGCGTGATCGCAACAACAGCCAGCACAACGGCAAAGATCAGTGCGGACATAAATGCGATATGGAACGGGCCGATCAGAGCGCCTTCGCCAGTGGACTGATTGTAAACCAATCCGACAACATCGGGCAGTCGGCTCACAATATTGATCGTGATAATCAACGAAATACCATTCCCGATACCCCGGGCGGTGATCTGCTCACCGACCCACATCAACAACAGCGAACCGGTTACCAGAGAAACAATACACAGCAGGAAAAATCCAATCGGATTAACCTGAACAACGGTCGCTGGTAGTCCGAAATAGTTACCCGTGCTTAAAGCAACCGCCATAAAGCCGGCCTGCACCGCACAGATAATTACCGTCAAATAACGGGTATACTGGGTAATTTTTTGGTGGCCCACATCGCCTTCGCGTCTCAGTTTTTCAAGATATGGAATCACACCGCTCATCAGCTGAATAATAATCGATGCACTGATATAGGGCATAATACCCAGTGTTCCGATCGAACACTTCATCATAGCACCGCCGCTGAAGAGGTTCATGAGTCCCAGCAGACCATCGCCCGTGCTGCCTCCGGATGCAGAGACCCATGATTCAATAATGGAAGCACTTACACCGGGAAGCGGAACAAAAACGATCAGTCTGCAAATAAACACGAGTCCCAGAGTGAACAAAATTCGACTCCGAAGCTCCTTAATCTTAAATGTATTGAGAAACGCAGAAAGCATGGCTGTGGGCCTTTCGTTGGTTAGACGATTTCGCAGGTGCCGCCTGCAGCTTCGATTTTTTCTTTAGCGGAGGCAGAGAAAGCATTGACCTTTACGCTCAGCTTCTTCTCCACATCACCGTTACCTAAAATCTTCACTGCATCAAACCGACCGTTCGCCAGCCCTTTTTCCTTCAGGAGCTCGATGGTTACTTCGGTGCCATCCTCAAACACGTTGAGCGCATCCAGATTAACCCCGACCACTTCCTTACGAGTAAAGTTTTTGAAGCCGCGTTTCGGCAACTTACGTACAAAGGGCATCTGGCCCCCTTCAAACAACGGCTTGTGCTTGGCACCCTTACGGGCATATTGACCTTTATGACCACGTCCGGCTGTCTTGCCTTTTCCGGAGGCACGCCCGCGACCAACACGGATTTTACGGTGGTTGGACCCTTTTGGCGATTGGAGTGTATGCAAATCCATAACTAAATCCTCTTACTTGATTAGCCCTTGCGAAGCGCAAGTGCCTCTTCCTTGGAACGAAGTTTTTCCAAGGCCTTCATCGTTGCTTTGGTGACGTTCAGATGGTTGTTACTGCCCAGCGATTTTGCAAGGACATCACGAACCCCTGCGAGCTCGAGCACCGCTCGGCATGGCCCCCCGGCAATAACACCGGTACCTTCAGAGGCCGGGCGAATTAACACCTGCGCACCACTGAATTTGCCCAGTGCATCATGCGGAAGGGTGGTTCCGCGCATGGTAACCGTCTGAAGATTGCGCTTGGCCGTATCGCCTGCCTTGCGAATGGCATCTGCCACTTCCGAAGCCTTACCGAGTCCATACCCCACACGCCCTTTGTGGTCACCGACGACAACCAGAGCGCCGAAGCTGAAACGTCGGCCCCCCTTTACCACTTTTGAGTTGCGGCTGATATGAACCACACGCTCTTCAAATTCCGGCTTTTCCCGGACTTCCTGCTGCTCGTCACGGCGGCCTTTGCGCCCCCGTCCGCCACCTTCGCGGCGGCCCTTGCGTTCATTACGTTCATTACGTTCTTCTGCCATTAGGAAACTCCTTGAATGCCTAGAATTTAAGTCCCGCCTCGCGGGCGCTTTCTGCAAGTGCCCGGAAGTTGTTACCGAATGCGAATCCGCCACGGTCAAATACAACCGTTTCGATTCCCTTGCCCTTGGCAGCTTCCGCCGCCATGGAACCCAGCGCCTTCGCGGCCTCCGCATTTTTTCCGTTGATCGAAACCCCGGCCAGCGTCAGGCGAGCATCATCATCGATAAACTGAACTTCGAGGCGCTTATTGGAACGGAAAACAGCCATACGCGGACGCGCTGCAGTCCCCTTAACCTTATTGCGCACCCGGAAGTGGCGACGAATTCTCAAATCTTTTTTGCTTTTAGTACTCATGATTATGCAACCGCCTTACCTTCCTTACGGCGAATCTGCTCACCCACGTAGCGTACGCCCTTGCCCTTATACGGTTCTGCCGGTGCGAAGTCGCGTATACGGGCCGCAACCTGACCGACCAGTTGCTTGTCGATTCCTTCAATAGAAACCGTGGTCCCGTTCTTGACCTCAACCGCAATGCCCTCTGGGACCGAATAGTTGATGTCATGCGAATAGCCGAGCGAAAGGATAATGTCCGTCCCCTGTAACTGCGCTTTATAACCGACACCTTCGATGGCAAGTTCTTTTTTGTATCCCTGACTCACACCGATAATCATGTTATTGATGAGGCTGCGGACCGTTCCGAACATGGCTTTGCCGTGCTTGGAACCGTCGGTGCGGGAAACAAAAACACTGTTATCTTTCACTGCGACCGCTATACAGGTCGGCGCGGTGTAGGCGGATTCGCCCTTTGCCCCCTTAACCGTCACGGTCTGATTCTTTACCTCAACGGTAACACCGTCGGGAATTAATATGGATTGTTTACCAATTCTTGACATAATAACTTAACTCCGCGTTGTCTACCAGATGTAGCAGAGGACCTCGCCCCCAATGTGCTTTCCCCTGGCTTCATTGTCGGTCATTACTCCTGCAGATGTACTCAGGATCGCCAGACCGATTCCGCCCAGAACTCGCGGAACCTCTTCGGCATTGACATATTTGCGGCAGCTGGGCTTGCTGATACGGCGAAGCCCCTGAATGACCGGCTCACGGTCAATCGTATACTTGAGGAAAAGGTTCAGGACACTTTTGCCCTCGTTGTTTTCCACGGTGTAATCTTTAATGAACCCTTCGGCCTTGAGGATGCGCGAAATCTCACTCTTCATCTTGGAGTGCGGCATCTGCACCACTTTCTTTTCGGCCATGTTCGCGTTACGAATGCGGGTCAACATATCGGCGATTGGATCTGATAATACCATTTCTTAAAACCTTTCTTAGTTGCCCGTTGCAAACGGCATTCCCATGAGCGTCAGAAGCTCCTTGGCTTCCGCATCGGACGCGGCGGAGGTAACAAATGAAATGTCCATGCCATGCGTTTGTTTAACTCGGTCCGGATCGATTTCCGGGAACACGATCTGTTCCTTCAGGCCCATTGAATAGTTGCCCTTTCCGTCGAACGAGTTTCCGGAAATTCCACGGAAGTCGCGAATACGGGGCAGCGCAACATTTACCAGACGGTCCATAAATTCATACATCCGGTCTCCACGCAACGTTACCCGCGCGCCGATCGGCATACCTTCACGCAACTTAAAGTTGGATACGCTCTTCTTGGCTTTCGTAATGACAGCCTTCTGACCGGTGATCTTGCCGAGGTCTTCGGCCAGCGCGGTCAGGGTATCGCGATCGTGAGAGAGCGATACGCAGAGATTGAGCACAATCTTCTTCAGTGCGGGAACCTGCATTTTGTTCGAATAGCCCTGGCTTTTCATCAGCTTAGGCGCTATCGCATCTATATATTTTGTTTTCAGTGTTGGGGCCATTGCACCCTTCCTCCAAAATTACGGTTCCATTCCTTGGAACGGTTACTTCGATACCTTCAGATTAGAAATCGCGATCGGGGCTTCCTTCTCAACGATCCCGCCCTGCAGGTTTTCCTGATTCTTCTTCAGGTGTTTCTTAACTAATTTCAACCCTTCGACAAAGGCGCGACCCGTACGGAGATCAAGCTCCAGAACCTTGCCGCTCTTGCCTTTTCCTTTACCGGCGATCACTTTAACGTTATCGCCCTTTTTAATATGACATTTTCTCATGATGAATCTCCTTGGCGACTACAATACTTCCGGTGCCAGCGAAACCAGCTTCATGAAATCGCTATCGCGAAGTTCGCGGGCGACCGGCCCGAAGATACGGGTGCCGCGCGGGTTCTTATTGTCATCGATAATCACCGCAGCATTATTATCGAAACGCAAGCAGGATCCATCGGGACGGCGGATCGTGCTTTTCGTACGAACCACAACAGCCTTGACCACATCCCCCTTTTTCACCACGCCGTTCGGCTGGGCTTCTTTAACGGAAACGCGAATCACATCGCCAACGCGAGCCACTTTACTCTTTGTGCCGAGAATACGGATACACATGACACTGCGTGCGCCCGAGTTGTCGGCAACTTTCAAACGTGTTTGTTCCTGAATCATCGCTTCTTCCCCTTATTTGGCCGATTCTGCAACGACATCCACCAAACGCCAGCGCTTCAGGCGGCTGAGCGGGCGGGTTTCCATCACGCGAACCACGTCGCCAACCTTGGCGCGGTTTTCCTCGTCGTGGGCGTGAACCTTTTTCGATACACGAATTTCTTTCCCGTAGAGCGGATGACGCATACGACGCTCGATCAGTACGACGATGGTTTTATCGCCGCTCTTACTGGAAACGCGGCCTTCGCGGGTCTTTCTGAGATTTCTATTGCTCTCTGTCATGACCTCTACCCTTCAACTTTCTTTTGGTTCTGGATGGTCTTGATACGGGCCACCGTACGACGCAACTCTTTGATGCGCGAGGGGTTTTCCAGCTGACCGGAAACCTGTTGAAGTTTCAGATTAAACTGCTCCTTCTTGATTTCCTCAAACTGCTGGCCCAGTTCTTCCACCGTCATTTCTTTTAATTCCTTAACC
>JAFGWS010000167.1 GCA_016937035.1 Pontiellaceae bacterium | reverse complement strand
AGAGGTTTTGCTCGGTGATACCTACGTGTTCCGCCAACTGCTTGGAGCGCACCTTGCGCTTGGCCAGCATGACATCGAGATTGATAACAATAGACATAGTGGCCTCCTACAGGATCAGTTCCAGGTCGTCCTTGAGCTTGCGCGCCTCGTCCATCACCCAGGCGATGGTCAGGATGGTGAACCCGACAAACAGGCCGACGAAATCGCTCGATTGCAGACCGATCGCCAACATCCTCTGGCCGGGCGGATTGTGGAGGGTCAGGGCGAGCGTCAGAAGGATTCGGCTCGTGAAATCGAGCGCCACCCAAAGCAGGAAGAACCGGCCCAATCTGCGATAACAGGCGACATTGCCCTCCGTGAAGATATGGCCGCGTTCGTACAGCGAAAACAGCCGCGCCAGATTGGCGAGTCCCAGCAGGAGTGCCGAGAGCGGAAGCATGCAGACCCCAAATGCCAGCACCCTGGAAAGCGCGGGAAGTCGACCATTAACCCGAACGGGCAGGGGAACAGCATCCGTGGCGCTGAAACGATTGAAGAAGATCCAGAAGGCCGCGTACAGCACGGGAAGGATCACGATCATGCATATGCAAACCAGCCTCAATCGATGGCTGACCACTTTAATGTTTCCGGCATTGTCCATATGACCTCCTATTTACGCCAGGTTCCCGTCGGGAAGCAGAATCCTCCTCGGTGGCATGCGTAAAGGAATAGTCGCTTGACGGGGCAATAGCAATCAAAAATTATCGTAAAACGATAATATATGATTGTATGGTGGTTATAATGTCTATGGGCTTATTTTACACTCATCGCATCTGTCAGCGGAATGAAGTGTAAGCGCTCGATTTGCCAGGCGCGTTTCCGGGAGTAATCGTGTGATCTTTCCTGATCACTCTTCGCGCGTCTTGCGGGCAACGCTCTTTCTGTTGCGACTTGACCGGGAAGCGATCGTGATTGGGGTTGCTCCGACTTTCCATGCGCCGGCCCCAAATCCTCCCATCCCTTTGATTCCGAATCCGCTGCCTGTTGTAGAATTGATTTTCATGTGAAGCCTCCTATTGCGGGTTGTTTTGTTTCCCTTTGTTGATGAGCATGAAACACCATCAACATGACAACCCCCTGCGCGGCCTCATGAATCTTTTGTAATTTGAGGGGCGGGTTGAGTTCTGATGCGTTGAGTTCGCTGAAAAAATATCCGGCCTGATTTTATTTTTTTGGCGCTACAGAGAAGATGAGATGTTATAGGTAGGGTTCTTGGCGTAAACGGCGTCGTTCGGCCTTTGGGAGATGCAGCCATTGCGGCGGAATCGAGATATGCGAAAGGGATAGGAAATGAAATTGATGATGAGAATGATGGTATTGTTGGCGGCCGCGTCGGTCTCTGTCGCCTCCTCTGCTCCATATCAGGTGGAGTTGAACGTGGACAAGCTGGGCATCGAAATCAGCCCGACGCTGAACGGCATCTTCTATGAAGACATCAACCAAGCGAACGACGGCGGGATCAGCGCCCAGTTGATCCAGAACAATTCGTTCCAGATGTACGACGTTCAGGCCGCCTCGGAGATCGGCCCCGCAGATAACCGGTTTTCCGAGTTTTCCAAGTCGCCGACGGAGATCTATGGTTGGACGGTCGTCCAAAAGGGGCAGGCCAAGGGCACGGCCGTGACGGTGGACGAAAAGCCGCTGGTGACGTTCACGCAATACTATGACTTCGACGAGAACGATGCGTATGACGATACGTTGAAATACCGGCAATTCTGCATCCGGTTCGATATCGAGAATCCCGGCGAGGGATTCGGCCTGGCGGCCAACGGGTTCGGGATCAGTCCGGCGGGGTCGGATCGTCAGGGGTTCTATTATTCCAACAACACGCAGAAGCCGTCGATTCCGGTCAACGCCGGGGTGGGGTATGACCTAGGGCTCTATCTGCAGGGCCAGGGCTATGCCGGACGGATCAGCGTCTATCTGGAAACCGCCGACGGTCTGCGCAATTCCAATGTATTGACCTTCGGCGACTTGGCGGGCCAATGGAAAAAGGTGGAGGGCCGGTTGACGGCGCAGCGCAGCGAAGACAGTCGACTGGCCATCGTGGCCGATGCCGCCGGCACGTTCTATCTCGACTTCGTGAGCTTGGTGCCGGAGGCGTCGCAACTGTGGCGCAACGGAGAGATCGGCGATTTCCGGAAGGATCTTCTGGAGGCGTTGGAAGGGTTGAGCCCAAGCTTCATGCGCTTTCCCGGCGGCTGTGCTTCGGAAGGGCCGAACTATTGGGGTCAGGTTTTCTGGAAAAACACCATCGGACCGCGCGAGGAGCGGATCGGCATTCGCAACCACTGGGGCACATGGACGTCGCAGCATATCGGGTTCTACGAATACCTGCTTATGGCCGAGGCGCTTGGCGCCGCGCCGCTGCCGGTTCTGAACAACGGGGTCACCTGCCAGTTTGCCGGGCGGTCGTATATTGCGCCGCTCGATACGGAGGAACAGCGACAGCGGTTCCATGACATCTACGTCAAGGACGCGCTGGACCTGATTGAATTCTGCAATGGCGACGCCTCCACCGAGTGGGGTGCAAAGCGCATTGCCATGGGCCATCCGAAGCCCTTCAATCTCGAATATCTCGCCATCGGAAATGAAAACAGCGGCGATGCCTTCTGGGAGCGGTTCGACATTATTTTCCGCGCCGTCAAGGCGAAATATCCGGAGATCAAAATGATCACCACCTCCGGGGCCAGCGCGTCCGGGCGGGAGTTCAACGCCAACTATGCGATCATCGATGAGCAATATCCCGACAGCATTGTCGACGAGCATTACTATTCCCGCGACGACTGGTTCTATGGCAACAGAAACCGCTACAACGCCGACCAGGTCCGCGGCAACCAGGGCAAGACCTACGATCGGAGCAAGCCCACCCGCGTCTTCGTGGGCGAGTTTGCAAACAACAACACCGGCAACGCCTATGTATCCACCTTGGCCGAGGCTGCCTATTTCACCGGCCTCGAACGCAATTCGGACATGGTGGTGATGGCCGCCTATGCGCCGCTGTTCTGCAAAAAGGGATTCGGCAAGTGGGGATCGAACCTGATCTGGTTCGACAACCGGGGGCTCTGGCGCACCTCGAACTATTACTACATGGCTCTCTTCGCGAACAACACCGGAAACCGGGCGATTGAAATGTCACCGTGGTTCAAGACCAGCGACATGTCGGAAGACACAAAGGTCTACACGTCGCCCACGATCGACACGGAGAGCGGCGCGGTCTACGTCAAGGCGGTCAACGCGGAAAACGCAGTCAAGGAAACGACGGTAGCCATCAAGGGTACGACGGGTTCGTACCAGGCCTCCCTCGTGTATATTGCCTCCGCTGACACCTCCGTGAAGAACCAGGGCGACATCAACTATTACAGCAGCGCCCCCGGCGTGGAGGCTTTCAGCTACGACGAACCGATCACCCCGCAAACGCAGGATCTGGGGAAGGTGTCCGGCTCCTTTGTTGTCAGCCTTCCCGGTAATTCCGTGAATGTGCTCCGGCTCGTTCCGGTTCCCTGATCGGTCGCGATGACCTCCAATCGGGGGCACGAATACAAAGATGCCGGGCGCTTTAACCGGAGCGGGTGTTTTTGATAATCACGCGAAGGCGCGGAGGGCGCGAAGGATTTTTGAGTGCGGCGGCTTGATGCCGCTTTCAGACTGGCAGGTGCGAGACGAGCGAGTACGAGCACGAAGACGAGCACGAAGATGCTTGGCGCTTTAACCGAGGCGGGTGTTGATCTTGTTGTCTTTTAACCTAAAGAAAGCGATGAACCAGCAAAAGGAGACAATGGAAACCCAAACCAGTCCAAGTAAAATTGAATAATTGAATAATGCCAGATGATCGATGGTATGCATCTGATGTGTTCCATGCATTTCATCGTTACACCATTGGGTGAGGCATGAAATTCCAAACCTCGTGGGGATAACCCAACCCATGCTGATAACGATTAGAAAAGCTCTGATACTCCATCTCTTCATTTTGGACCTCTTTCCATAGCGACAGTTGATTAGGCAAAAACAGTATCGGACTGTTTATTTCCTTAGCACAGCTCTTTTTGCACGACAGAGAGACTGCACGGATCAATGGTTGATGAAAAGAAGAATGTCCGACAAAGAGGACTTTTTGATCAGGCAAAGGCGCAGAGCGCGCAGCGCGGCATAGCCGCAACCAAAGTTGAACCACAGATGGACACCCATGGACATGAATGTTTTTTAACAAAAGGACACAAAGGTCGCGAAGATTCAACGGTTTGCCTTGAACCGCTCCCATGGGTCGCTATTCCCTTCGGGAATTATCTTATCGGGCGGACTATGCGTTCTTCTGTTGAGAAAAACGTGCACAGAAAACAAGCCGAAGCGAAGCGCAGATGATTTCCGTAGGAAATAGGGAACGAAGTGCCCGGTTCAATCGGCGGATAGTAGTACAAAATATGGATTTATCTGACCCCTCGCAATGCCAGCTTCAATGAGGCCTCTCCAGTCAATCTTGAATCTTGAGACCCCGCTTCCGCGACAACGCAGTCAAGCTCGGGAATACCCGTAAGGGGCCATGGCGGGTCAGCAGGTACGTAACCATGCACTACGCACTTCCGGCCAAATGGTTCGTCAAACACTACGGACTAATCCTTCTCCGATAACTCCCCGTCCGTCACAGCCGAGTCGCCGTATACGCGATCCGTACGTACGGTGATAAGGGAGGGCTCCTCAGCGATGGGGAGTCCTATCCCAATCGCCATTTTGTGTTTCAGATATTGACCTTTAATTGCATGTGAAACCGGATCATGCCACTGTATCCAGCCGTAGAGATATAGGCATCCATTGACATATTTTATTCTGGTCATGTCAAAGAAGTTGCTACTCCATACATGCGAAACTGTCTCCCAAGTTATCGTTTCTCTAATGAGGCCATCATTGATGACGCGAATCGCGTCCGTCGATACGGCAAAGGAACAATGCATATACCGTTTGTATCGGTGCAGATGGATAAATCCCCAGGAGAAGTATGCAACTAGTAAAAGGAATGCCCACCAGTTTTCTTCAACTTTTCCTCCAACAACCTTATGCATCTCTACGAAAAGAAGTAGGCCGACAAAGATCGCACAACTCCACTTTGTTGCAACTATCCCAACTCGTGCAAAATTGGTATAGCGGACCAAGAATGACATTTGGTTCAGTACATCTGCGGCTCGAATGTATCTCTCTTTTTTCATTTTTTCAGGCGAACGTTAAGCCTGACTTGCCGTGCGCAAAACTTTGACCGGATCGATGGGCGTTTTCACGGTAAGGTCAAGGCTCTTATAGGTATTCCAATTCAATTAGACAGCCGGAGCGGAGAGCCCTGCGAAACGCTCTGAGCGGAGGCTGTCTGGTGACTGTTCTTT
>JAFGWS010000166.1 GCA_016937035.1 Pontiellaceae bacterium | reverse complement strand
TGTGCTCTGCTCGGTGATTGCCAAACTGTATCAGGTGACGTTTCAGTCGCTGTCGTATTCCCGATCATTTGTGCATACGCTGATTCTCGGCGGAATGATCACCTGTATGGTCATGATGGCGGTCGGCAACAACATTGCAAGCGGCGTCGGGGTGTTGGGTGCGCTTTCGCTGATCCGATTCCGTACGGTGGTGCGCGACCCCCGCGATATGATGTTTCTTTTTGCAGCACTGGGGATCGGAATCTCCTGCGGCGCGGGCATGTTTGCCATCGCGATTGCCGGCTGTATTTTGCTTAGCTCGGTCATCGTTCTGCTGCACTTCGCTCCGTTTGCCACGCATCGGCGCTACGAAGCCATGCTGCGCTTTCTGGTTGAAACGGACGATGATACCGCCCGCGTGCAAGTGGACAGCATTATGTCGGAATGCTGCTCGGCCTATATGCTGATTGCCATGCGCGAAGCGGTTCAGGGTGACCTGCTGGAATATTCCTATCAGGTCCGACTGATCGACCCGTCCTACCAGGTCGACATTGTCAAGAAGCTGGAAGCACTCGATTCCATTGCCGAAGTTAATCTCGTGATGCAGCGCACCACCGTAGAACTTTAAAGGGACGAAATCATGACGAATAAACAATTCAAACGTCCTCCGCTCCGCATGCGCCGCCGCCATATGCTTCGACAGTTGTTCAGCAGCTGGCCCTGGCTGGTCTGGATCGGTGCCGCCACTGCCATTATGTTTCTGATTCCCGGGAGTCTGAACCGGGTTCGCTTTGATGCCAAGGCTGAATCCATTTATCAATCGGTTTCTCCCGATGCGGATGGACGGCTGAGCGCACTGAATGTGCAGACGGGTGATCTGGTCACGGTCGGTCAGGTGATCGGAAAGTTGGACTTGGTCGATCAGATCGATGCGATGATGGACCAAGCAAAACTTGAAGAACACAAAGCTGAAGTGGCCTCGATTTCGAACGAGATCTATCAGGTGAACGTTGATAAGAGTAAAACCGAGGTCAAACTTCAGGCCTTAAAATCCGAGCAGAACCAAAATGAAATTCTGCTCGAACAAGGACTCAAACTGGTTCAGGAGATCGAAGATCTCGCGGCTGAAATTGAGGCTACCGAAAAGCTGTTAGCCCTTTTTGATCCGCAGATTGCCAGCCTGGAAGCCCAGCTTGCAGAGGCTAAGAAAAAAGCGGAGCAGTATGATCCCGAAAGCCTTCGGAAAATCGCTGAGCAGCAGTCGCTCCTCACCGCCAGTATGGACGGTATGATTGCCCAGGTGGAGATTCAGCCGGGTGATTTTGTTGAGCGGGGCGATACGGTTGTGCGCATTAGCAATCGGTCAACGCGTCGGGTTACGGCATTTATGCCGGAGATGAAACGGATGGATTTGGTGGCTGGAGAACGCTGTCGAGTGATCACAAAAACGACAGACCGAAGTGTGTATCATGGTAAGGTCCATTCCGTGACAGCCGATATTCGGAAGCTGCCTTCTGAAGATGACAACGCAATGGGTCCGGTGCAGCGCGGTCGGCGGATTCTGATTGAGCTGGATGAAGAAGAGGGCGAGCCGTTGCTGCCCGGTGAGCAGGTCGTAGTCGTTCCGGATCTTTCGATCTTTGAACAATGGTTTGGTCGTAAAAAATGAGCCGGATAATTTTTTGCAGCGCTGTTATTGCTGCCGTCGCAACGCTTGTTTCAGCGGCGTCTGAGGATGAGATCCGCGAGGCGATTGAGCAGAAAGGTGAACGCACGCTGCTGGAGAGCTCGACGGCGCTGGGGCGCGCCGGAGTGGAGGCGGAGAATCGGTCGGATTTTTCCTTGGAGCTGCGTCCAAGCATCAGCGATGACGATGCAGGGCTGGCGTTACGCATTAATCTGCCGAGCGAATGGAATAACAAGCGTCTGCAGACGCAGCTCGCGCTGGCGTCCACGGCGGAGCAGCTGCGTATCGCTCAGTTGGAGTGGGAGGAAATTATTTCTGCGTATCGCGAATTCTGTACGTATCGGATGCTGGGAAAAAAGTCGGCGCTGCTGGAGCAGGAACTGGATTTTATTAAACCCTATCTAGAGCTTGCGGACGAGCGGGTTGAGCGCAGGCAGTTGGCGGTTTCGGACCGTACGCGGCTTTACAGCGACTATCTGGCTCTCTTGAACAATTTAGGACAGGTGCAGAATGAGCGGCTTGAGGTGGAAAAGGAACTGAAGATGCTTCTTGGGCCGGACGCCGAGCTCGAGACGCTTGCTGAACATGCGTTGATTCCCATGCCTGCTGAAAGTGAACTTGATGCTTTAGTGCGAACGGCAACCCGACAGCGGTTGGATTATCAGCAAATCAATGTTGAAATGGATCAGCTGAAGCTCGCTGAAGAGGCGGCTCGGAAAGAAGAGGGGTTTCAGCTCAAATATATCCAGCCGTCGTACAGCGTTGATTATGACAATGGACAGGATGCATGGGAGCTTTCAGCGGCGCTGGTGTTGCCGTGGGGAAGAAGCAATCCCGATATCGCGCTCTATCGCCGGCAGCAGGCGTTCTCGTTCGCCAATCAGAGCCTCCAGCGCCAGATCCTTCAGGATCGATTGAAGGTCATGCTCGATACGGCAAAAGAATATCACATGCTTTCCTCCGAACTGACCGAACGCACAACGCCCGTTCTGGAGCGACTGAATGCAGATCTCCGACAAATGGA
Organism: Pontiellaceae bacterium; assembly: GCA_016937035.1. The sequence continues at coordinate 6,751 of JAFGWS010000166.1, read as the reverse complement.
GAACATTCCGCTCGATCAGGTTCGAAATTTGCTTTCCATCCGGAAGCAGATTCTGGATGCTTCTCTTCAGGTTATCGAGAAAGACGGTCGGCTGGAGAGCCTTGCGGTTGATTTTGCTGAAGAACTGGGCGGCTGGTAATTCTTTATCCTTTGTTTGCTGTCGAATCTTTTTGGGTCCGGGGGGGCTGCAGAAATCGTTTATCGACAGGCATTGGCTTTTTTTAAGGGCATTGTTATGTGCGTTTTTTTGCTATGAAAGAGGAACTATTCCATCTGACTCGGAGGGCTGTGCCGGTTTTGCTGTGTGCGGCGGTTTGTGCATCGTGCTCAAAAATCGGAGGCTTTGCTGAGAAGCGGGCCGACCGCGCGGCGTACGGAAATATTTATGGTGCTCAGGAGACCGCATGGGGTGGGGTATCAGAGTTTACCATCGACCAAACGGAAGGGAATCAGGCGCGCGCAGCGCTTGAGGCGGCGTCGAATGAAGAAGAACCCATTCTTCTTTCGCTGGCGGAAACACTGGCGCTTGCGGTTTCAAACAGCCGGGCGTATCAGCTGAGTAAAGAAAATTTATTTCTTGAAGCGTTGAGCCTGACGGAAACCCAGAAGGCGTTCAATTGGGATACGAGTGCTTCGCGGTTTACGCTGGAGACCTCCTATTCCGACGACGGTTCCACAACCGAAACGTTCGGGGATAACGGAGTGGATGGTCGGTTGGGTCTGAGCGTTTCGCGTACGCTGCTTTCAGGGGCCCGGGTAACGCTCGGCTTTACCGAAAACATTGTTGATTACTTTACGGATCCGGACACGTCGTCGGAAAACGGCGTGTTGTCGTTTAATGTCGTTCAGCCGCTGCTTAACGGGTTTGGTCCGCTGGTGAGTCAGGAGCCGCTGCGTCAGGCGGAGCGGGATATGATTTATGCTGTCCGCGATTTTCGACGTTACCAGCAGGATTTCATCATTGATATTACTTCGCTGTATTATTCCACCCTGCGAAGCCGCGATCAGCTGATCAATGCGGAGAACAACTATAAAAGTGCGGTGGCCAACCGCGAACAGACGGAGTCGTATGCCACGGCAAACCGCATTGCTCCCTTTCAGGCGGCGCAGGCTCAGCAGAGCGAGCTGAATGCGGAAGACCGGCTCTCCTCGGCACGGGCAAGCTATGAACGGGCGCTCGACGATTTTCGTTATCAGCTGGGATTGCCGATTGATCTGAATGTCCAACCGGATCCAAGCGAGTTGGAAATTCTGACGGAGCGCGGATTGGTCGGTATCGATATTACCTTGGAGGAGGCGGTTGATTTTGCCGTTTCGAACCGACTGGATCTGATCACCATGCGGCAGGAAGTGGAGGATCAAGAACGCGCACTCGAGATTAAGGAGCGTGATTTTCTTCCGAATCTGGATGTGGAATACGGGGTGAGCAAGGATGTTGAGGGCGGCGATCCGAATCAGAACTTGGATGTCGGGCTTTCGCTTCCGTTTGATTGGACCGAAAAGCGCAATGCCTACCGCCGGGCACAGATTAATCTGAACCGCGAACTGCGATCGCTTGAACAAAATGAGTGGGATGTGAAACGCGAAGTCCGCAATCTGTGGCGTACGCTGGAGCAAAACCGTCAGGTCTATAAAAACCGCCTGTTGAGTGTGGAGCTGGCCATGCGCAGCGTGGAAAATACGACGCTGCTGTTGAAACATGGGGATGCGCTGACGCGCGATTTGCTTGAGGCGCAGGATGACCTGCTCAATGCCCGCAACGATGCAACGGTTGCGCTGGTGGATTATACGATTAACCGCCTGCGCTTCTGGAATGCGATTGAACGTTTTGAAATCGACCCAAAAGGAATGTGGTATGAAGGAACTGAAGAAGATGCCGGAGCTGCTGAAGCTTCACAAGAATAAGGTACTGGCCGCTGCTGCTGCCCTTCTGATTATTGTTGCCGCGGTTGTTTTGTCGCGCTGTAAGGGCGATCATATAGCCGACGATGCTCCGACTGCCAAAGTGACTCGTGGAAATCTGGTGGTCAGTGTTCTTCAGTCCGGCGAACTGGTGCCCAGAACGAGCACGGACATTATTAATCAGGTCAGCGGAAACGCAAAGATTGTCTACATTGTAGAGCATGGTGCGGAAGTGACTAACGGCCAGTTGCTGGTGGAATTAGAGTCGGCCGATTTGGAAGAGCGTTATCTGCAGCAGCAACAGGCGGTGACCACGGCGGAAGCCGATCTGCGGCTTGCGGAAGAAGAGTTGGAAATCACCAAACTCCAGCATGCTTCGGATAAGCAAAGTGCCGAGCTGAAGGTGGAATTAGCTGAAATGGCGCTGGTAAAATATGTAGAAGCGGAATACCCGCAGCAGGAAAATGTGGCGAATTCCGATATTAAACTGGCAGAACAGGAATTGGAGCAGGCCCGCAGCGAGCTGGACGGTACACAGGAGCTCTACGATAAAGGGTATGCGAACCTTCAGGACCTCCGATCGGCGCAGTTTAATGTCGATCGCCGTGAAATTACGGTGGAGAATAAGAAGGCGGACTTGGAGATTCTTCAGAAGTATACCTCGATTGAGTCCGGGAAAGAACTGACGAATAATGTAAGCAGTGCCAAGTCGGAATTGGAGCGGCTGATAAAGAGTTACGAAGCTGAGATGTCCCGCAGTGATGCACGAATAGGCGCTCAGAAAACCAACCTTGAAATTGAAAAGAGTCAGCTTGCAACCCGAGAACGGGAGTTGATGAATACCAAAATTTATGCCGATTTCGAGGGGCAGGTTTTTTATCCTAACACCAGTAACAACCGCCGCCAGACACAGATTGAAACGGGGGCTTCTGTAGATTACCGACAGAAAATACTCTCATTCCCTAATCTGAGTGCATGGAACTTGAAAGTAGGGGTTCCGGAAGCTTTGGTGGAGAAGATTTCCACCGGGCAGGAAGCATTGGCGACGGTCGAGGCTTTATCCGGCTTTCTGCTGAAAGGGCGTATCAGTCAAGTGAGTGCAGTGCCGGATAATCAGGACTTTCTCAGCACCGGGGTGAAGACGTACACCATCATAATAGAGGTAGATTCGGTTGTCTCGGATAAGCTTAAACCTGGAATGTCCACGAAAGTTGAGATTGTTACCGATCGCTTGGAAAATGTGTTGCAGGTTCCAATTCAGTCCGTTGTGTCCAAAGGGAATCAACATTATGTCTATGTCATTAATCACAAGCGGAAGCAGCTGCGCCCGGTTGAGATCGGGAAATCAAACAACCAGTTTATTGAAGTCGTGAGCGGACTCAAAGAGGGCGAAGAAATTCTGCTGTATGCGGAAATTGAGGCGGAAAAGGATGCCCGCCTTGATAAGAGTCCGCTGGAAGAGGCGGGTAAAAGCGGAAATAATGATTCAGCAGAGCCTCGGTCGCCTGTGTCGCAACCGACTCCGGGTGCCGGCGGTCCTCCGTCGGGATATGGCGGCGGTGCCGCCCCGACTGGAGCTGCTCCGCGCAGTTTTGATGGTGCCGGTGGTCCTCCCGCCGGTTTCGGTGGATATGGTGATCCCAACGGATATGGCGGCGGTGCTCCGAATGGAGGATTCGGTGGTGGAGCTCCGGGCGGAATGCCCGGTGCTGGACGAGGAAGGGCCGGGGAATGAGTGAGCCGATTGTTGAGCTCAGAAAAGTCGTCAAGGAATACGTCAACGGCCCGCTCCGTGTAACCGCGCTGCGCGGGGTTGATCTGTGTATTAATCGCGGCGAGTATGCGGTGATCATGGGGACTTCCGGATCGGGCAAGTCGACCATGCTCAATCTGCTCGGCTGTCTCGATCATATTTCCGGCGGGGATTATCTGCTCGGCGGCGAGAGCGTGGCAAACCTGACCGACGACCAGCTTTCAGAAATCCGCTCCCGGCGCATTGGTTTCATTTTTCAGTCCTACAACCTCATTCAACAGCTCAATGTGCTCGAAAATATTGAGGTGCCGCTTTTTTATCAGGGCGTGCATGAACATGAAGCCCGCGAGCGGGCAACTCGCCTAGCCATTAAAATGGGACTGGAAACGCGTCTGAAGCATAAGCCGATGGAGCTTTCCGGCGGTCAGCAGCAGCGCGTGGCGATTGCGCGTTCGCTGGTTTGTGATCCGATTCTGATGCTGGCCGACGAGCCGACCGGTAATTTGGACAGCCGAACCGGCGAGGAAATTCTTGAACTGCTGGATGAACTCCACGCGGAAGGAAAGACCATTGTAATGGTGACCCATGATGATGAGATTGCGCATCGCGCCCAGCGGGTGATCCGTGTCAGCGACGGACAGATTGTTTCAAATGAGTGGAACGGAGGGCCGCGCGGATGAAAAAGAATCGATCAATGCCTTTAGAGCGGATGATCCGGCTGGCGGTTAAAAACCTGAGTCAGTATAAGCTTCGTGCGGTTCTGACAATGCTCGGTATCATTTTCGGAGTTTGTTCGGTGGTGGCGATGCTGAGCGTGGGCGAGGGGGCGAATCAGGAGATTCAGGAAAAGATCCAGCGGATGGGCAGTCAGAATATTCTGATTGAAAGCGTACAGCCGCCTCAAAATGAAAATGAGACGGAGTCGACGATGAACCGCATCGCGTCATATGGATTGACCTACGAAGATGCGGTGGCGTGTCAAAGCTATGTGCCGAATCTGAAATCGATTACTCAACTGAAGGTCCTTCGCTTTAATGTGCAGTTTGGGGCCCGCAGCCTGCAGACGGATGTGATTGCAACAACACCGGGCTATTTTGATGTGCAGAAGCATCGCCGTCTACGTGGACGGTTCCTGAGCAGTTTGGATGGAGAACAGGGACGATCGGTTTGTGTGATTGGCTCGCGGTTGGCGCGTACGCTTTTTGCGGGGACGGATCCTATCGATCAGACGATCCTTATTGAAGGCGATGCCTATCTGGTCGTTGGCATTGTCGGTGACGTTGCTCAAACGGAAATCACCGTTGAGAATGAGCTGTGGCTGGAAGGGGAAAATCAGAATATATATCTTCCGCTGCGGACGTATCGTCAGAAAAACGGAGACCTTTTTATTGAACAGATTGAAGGGAATCAGCGGATAGAGCAGATTGAGCTGCATCAGCTGATTTTGGAGATTGATAAGCAGGAGCATGTTCCGGCGGCGGTGGATGCATTGAGAAAAATGCTTCGCCAGCGGCATAAAAAGGAAGATTACAGTATTGTGGTTCCGCTGGAGCTGATTCGTCAGGCCCGCGAAACGCGCAAGCTCTTCAACATCGTTTTGGGCTCTATTGCGGCGATTTCGCTGATCGTCGGCGGGATCGGGATTATGAATATTATGCTGGCGACGGTGAGTGAACGAACGCGCGAGATCGGTATCCGCCGGGCGCTGGGGGCGCATAGACGCGATATTGTGCTGCAGTTTCTGATGGAAACGCTGATTCTCTCGATTTCGGGCGGCATCATCGGCCTTATTTTTGGGGCCATTATTCCAATGTTGATTTCTTCGTTCACCAACGTAAAGACCGTGTTGACGTTCCCTGCCTTTGCGGTGGCTTTTTCGGTTTCGGTGGCCGTGTCGGTGGTGTTCGGTATTTATCCGGCGCGTCGAGCAGCAATGATGGATCCGATTGAAGCGCTTCGTCATGAATAAAGGTTGCGGCTGTGTTCGGTTCAGATAGTCTCCCCGCATGAAAACGTTGGGAGAAATGGGCGAGCATGACGCGATTCGGCGGTTGGTCGAGCGGCTGGGTTATCACGCCGACCTTTCCGTTGGTGCGGGCGATGATTGTGCAGTAGCACATAGTCCCGGTTCGGATTTTGATCAGGTTTTCACCTCCGATCCCGTAATCGAGCACGTTCATTTTCTGCCCACGCATGCGCCTGAGCGCATCGGAAATAAAGCGGTCGGGCGGGTACTGAGCGATATGGCTGCGATGGGTGCTCATCCCCAATGGATTCTCGTGAATGTCGTGGCTCCTCCCGAACTTGAAATGGCCTTTTTGGAAGGGATTTATGCGGGAATGACTGCGCTGTGCGGGCGGTTCGGGGCAACAATTATCGGCGGCGATCTGGCGCAGGGGAGGCAGTTGGAGCTTCATCTCTTTGGAACGGGTATTCTGCCGGCGGGCACTGCCTTGCTGCGTTCCGGTGCGTGCGCGGGCGATCTGATTTTTGTGTCCGGTCCGCTGGGGTGCAGTATGGAGGGGCATCATTTGGATTTTGTTCCGCGCGTGGAGGAGGGACTCTTTCTGCGTGAATGCACTGGTGTGGGGGCGGTGATGGATCTCAGCGATGGGCTGACGACAGACCTTCGGCATATTTTGGCGCAAAGCGGTGTGGGGGCGGAGCTGGAGGTGGAGCGGATTCCTAAAAACGGTACGTTGGAGCAGGCGCTTTACGATGGAGAGGATTATGAGCTGCTGTTTACGCTGCAGCCTGATTCTGCGGAGGGTTTGATTGAAGATTGGGCGGAGCGTTTTGGAACTCCGCCGGCCTGTATCGGTCGGATAACGTCTCAACCGGATAAACTGAACCTATGCTTCCCCGATGGAAGGGTCTCGGAACTTTTCGATAAGGCGTTTGAGCATTTTTCGAGCGGGCGGGCGTAGAAAAGGAAGCCTTTTCGGCTTTCTGTAAACTTGTCATTACCTTGCATTCATGGATAATACGCCCTCAATTTTTAACGCTGATGAGTAACAACCGGAGATAAGATGGCCGATAAAAAATCCTTTGAGTCCTCACTTCACGACATCGTATACAGTATCGACATGGGAGTCG